>DASZJK010000099.1:0-4481 GCA_035948155.1 Candidatus Dormiibacterota bacterium | reverse complement strand
GCGGCCATGAGCACGTGCCGGCCGGCCGCCACCTCCTGCCAGCCCCGCTCCTGGACTGAGGTCGGCTCGGCGAACGAAGCGCGGAACCAGTCGCGTACGGGCGGCGAGAAGAGGTCCAGAGCGTTCCCCACGCACTCAAGTCTGACGATTTCCGGTGCTGCAAACAAGTGTTCTTAACAGCCCCCGAGCGCACACTTTCCGCAAGCGAGTTGTATCCGTTCGAGCGGTTCACCGAGAACGCCAAGAAAGTGCTGGCGTTGGCCCAGGAGGAGGCCGAGAGGTCTCATCACTCCTACATCGGGACCGAGCACCTCCTACTCGCCCTTCTCCGTCAGCCGGACACGACAGCCGCCGAGGTGCTGAGTGATCTCGGCATCGATGTCGATACCGTGCGCGCGACCATCCAGTCGGTGCTTGGCCGCGACGAGCGGATCCTCATCCAGCAGGTGATTCCGACCTCGCGGGTGAAGAAGGTGATCGAGATCGCGTTCGACGAGGCCGGGCGAAGGGGGCAGCAGTTCGTCGAGCCCGGGCACATCCTTGCCGCGTTGGTGATCGAGGGAGAAGGCATCGCGGCGCATGTGCTTGCCGATCTGGGCGCAACGCAGGACCGCGTCCTCGAAGCGCTGGACAGGAAATGGGGCGTCGAAGCCGGACCTCTTCGCAAGCGGCCCAGGGTCACTTTTCCTCGCCTGATGCGATTGCGGCAGGCCGAGATGCGAACGCTGGCCGGGCACCGCCAGGCGCAGCCGCCGGCCTCCGACGCCGAAGCTCTCTCGCGACTGCTCGCTTCATCCGAGATCGCCAGGCTGCTGCACGCGCGCGGACTCGACGTCCAGGCGCTCGCCGAGCAGCTCCGCCACCCACCGGAGGAGGTCGTCAAGGCGCGGGGCGATGTCGCGGCCGCGAGAGCCGAGCTTCTCGACGCGGCCGGCGAGCAGAACTACGAGCGCGCCGCCCGTGCGCAGAAGCGAGTCGACTCCCTCGCCGCCAGGCTTCAGCGCGCGGAGATCGCCTGGCTCAAACAGCTCGGCGGCTGATGGCGTACGACACGAGCGCGTGGCAGAACTTCTTCATCGTTACCGGCGGCGCGGCGGCCGCGCTCGCAGGCCTGTTGTTCGTCGCCATGTCCCTGCACGCGAAGAGGATCATGGGCAACCGCTTCTTCAGCAGCCGCGCCGTCGGGACCCTGACGTCGCTGGCCTCGCAGCTGCTCATCTCGGGCGCGGCCCTGATCCCGGGCCAACCTCTATTCCTGTTTGGCGTCGAGGTCGAGGCCGCCGCGCTGTTCTTCGTCGCGCTGTTGACCCTGCAGGTGCTGACACGCGGGCCAGAGGCCCCCTCTGTCGCCGCAAGGTGGACGCACCGGCTCATGGAAACCGTCGGCGGCACGATATGGCTCGTCCTCTTCAACGTCGCCGGCGTCAGTCTTCTGCTCAGAGTCGGCGGAGGGCTCTATCTGCTTGCGGCGGTGATGTTCTTCATGTTCGCGTGGAACATCTACATCGCCTGGATTCTGATCACCGAGGTTTCAGAGTGACGGCGACGGCCAGGACGGGACCAGCTGCACGAGGCCGGCCGACAACCAGGTCAGCCGGTCGGTCAGCAGGAGCACTCCCATGACCATGAGCACGCCGGCGGATGCGATGTCGATCGCCCGGCGGTGCTGGTTGACGAATGCGATCAATGGCCGCGTTCCCTCGAACGCGAATGCCAGGATCAGGAAGGGGACGCCGAGCCCAAGACAGTAGGCGATCATCAGGCTCAGCCCCTGCGGCGTCGTGCCCAGCGTCACCGCCGAACTCAGGACCGCGCTCAGCGTCACGCCGATGCAGGGCGTCCATCCGCTGGCGAATCCCATGCCGAGCACGAATCCACCGGCGGCGCCGCCGCCCTGCGGGGCGACCTTCATCACGCGGTACTCGCCCGACAGCAAGGGGATGCGGATCAAGCCGGCGACCTGGAGTGCCATGACGATGACGAAGATTCCGGCCACGACCGGGACGAACGCGCGGAACGGCTGCACGGCGAGCGAGAAGACATAGAAGAAGAGGATGAAGATCAGGGAGAGTCCCGCGACGAAACCCGCGCCCGCCAGCGCGATCGAGTCCGGGCCCGCGCGACGGGCGCCCAGGTATGCAAGGTAGGCCGGGACCAGCGGCAGCACACAGGGCGACACGAAGGATGCGAGGCCTGCGAGAAAAGCGATTGCGGGGTTGAGGCCGCTCAACACGCGGCGGCTGCGCGCGCGAGCTCGGTGATCGCCTCGACGACCTGAGGCCACACGCGTTGGGGGACGTCGTGGCCCATGCCCGGGATCTCCAGCAGGCGTGCGCCTGGAATCGCCGCGGCCACGAGCCTTCCGTTCTCGACTGGAACCAGGATGTCCGCGTCGCCATGCACGACGAGCGTCGGGATACGCAGTGCGGCGAGGCGGGCCACCCGGCTCGGCGCACGACTGATGGCCTGCACCTGACGCACGAAGCCGGCCGGATGGTAGGCGCGGTCCACCGCCGCGGCCACGCGCTCGCGCTCATAGACCTGGTCGAACGGATCGGCCGGACCCAGCAGCATCTTCTTGGAGTGCACCCCGAGGTCGATGCGCGCCTCGCGTGTCCCCGGCACCGGCGTCATCAGCAGCGCCATGGCCTCGGGCGTCGGCGGCACCTCGTCCTCCCCGTTGGGCCCGGAGATCATGGAGGTGAGGGTGAGCACCCGTTCGGGCTGGTCGAGAGCGATGAGCTGGGCTATGAACCCTCCCATCGATGCCCCGACGATGTGGGCGGCGGGGATGCCCAGGGCGTCAAGCAGGCCGACAGCGTCGTCGGCCATGTCATCGAGCGTGTACTCGTCGCCGCCGGCCATCCAGGTCGACAGACCCGCGTCCCGGTTGTCGAAGCGGACGACATAGAACCCACTGCTCGCGAGAAGCTCACAGAACTCCGCATCCCAGGTGATGAGCTGGGTGCCAAGACCGCCGATCAACAGCAGCGGCGGGCCGGCGCGATCGCCGAAGGTGTCGTACTCGAGCTCGATCCCGTTCGCCCTGGCACGCGGCATCGGCCCCATGCTACTAATCCCCTCGTGGCAAAACCGCTGCCCGCGCGCTCCAGCGCGGACAGGCGCTTCACCTGGAACCGCGAGAGCGTCTTCGAGGACGAGGCGGGATGGGAACGGGCGGTCGAGACGATCCTCGCGTGGCTGCCCGACCTCGCCGAGTTCAAGGGCCACCTCGGCGACTCGCCGGACTCGCTGGCCGACTGGTTCGACGCCAACGAGCGCGCGCGACGCCTCATGGCCAGGGTGATCGTCTACAGCTCGATGTCCTATTCGGTGGACGTTGGCGACCAGGCCGCCTCCGCGCGTGCCGACCGCGCGCGCTCGGTCGCGGCTCAGCTGGGAGCAGCCGCATCCTTCGCCATCCCGGAGATGCTTTCGATCGGGCTCCCACAGCTGCGGGAATGGGTCGGTTCGTCACCCCGCCTGGCTCACCTCGGCCATTACTTCGACACCCTGGAAAGGCTCCAGGGCAGAATTCGGAGCGCTGAGGTCGAGGAGCTGCTCAGTCGGGTCGCCGACCCCCTGGCCACCGCGCTTTCGGTGCACGGCGTTCTCGCCAACACGGACCTGAGGTTCGCGCCGGCTGTGGGTGGGGACGGCCAGCTGCACGACGTCGCGCAGGGAACAATCGCCGCCTTGCTCACAAACCCCGACCGCGAGGTCCGCCGCACCGCTTTCGAGAGCTACGCCGACGAGCACCTGCGGGCGCAGCACGCCATGGCGGCCAGCATCGCGGGGGCGGCCAAGCGTGACCTGTTCTTCGCCCGCGCGCGCGGGCACGCTTCCTCCCTGGAGGCTTCGCTCGAGCCGGGATACATCCCGGTCGAGGTCTTCCACAACATGATCAAGACGTTCCGCGACAACGTCGGGACGTGGCATCGCTACTGGCGGATACGGCGCGAGCTGCTCGGCGTCGAGGTGCTCAAGCCTTACGACCTGCGTGCGCAGCTGGGCTCGCACACTCTGACGATGCCGTACGCGGAGGCTGTCGACCTCATCTCGCAAGGCGTGGCGCCGCTGGGCCAGGAGTACGTCGCGATCATGCGCAAGGGCGCGCTGGAGGACCGGTGGGTCGACGTCTATCCCAACAAGGGCAAGCGGATGGGCGCGTTCTCGACCGGCGCGATGGACACGATGCCCTTCATCTTCATGAGCTACAACGACGACATCTTCTCGATGAGCACGCTTGCGCACGAGCTCGGGCACTCGATGCACTCATACCTCGCGTGGCGCGCCCAGCCGTACGTGTATGCGAACTACGGCCTCTTCCAGGCTGAGGTCGCCTCCAACATGCACCAGGCCCTGACGCGCCGATATCTGCTCGAGACCAGGAAGGAGCCGACGTTCCAGCTGGCCGTGATCGAAGAGGCGATGTCGAACTTCTATCGCTACTTCTTCATCATGCCGTCGCTGGCGCGCCT
>DASZJK010000098.1:0-5623 GCA_035948155.1 Candidatus Dormiibacterota bacterium | reverse complement strand
CTTGCCCTCCGCATGCCGGTAATGGCCGGCGTCTTCGCCGTCGTCACCTTCGCCGCGCTCGGCCTGCCAGGCCTGAACAGCTTCGTCGGCGAGTTCATGACCCTGCTCGGCGCCTGGCAGCGCGCGCCGCTGCTCGCGGCCTTCGGCGCGATCGGGCTCGTGCTGACGCCGGTGTATATGCTGCGTCTGTTCCAGGGCGTCACCCAGGGCGCACCGGCAGGACCGGTCCCGAAGTCGGACATCTACGCGGGCCAGCTCGGATTGCTGGCCCCCCTGATCGCGCTGATGTTTGCCATCGGCCTCTATCCGAACGTGCTCACGAGCGTTATGAACTCGCTCGGCCAGACGGGGCTGTATCGCTGAGATGCCGGCCGGAACCGATCTCACCTACACGTGGTCACAGGCGGTCAACGACCTCAGCCAGATCTCGCCGATCGTGGCGCTCGTCGGATTCTTTCTGCTCGCCATCGTCGTCGACCTCGCGCTCCCGCGGGCCCGCCGCAGCGGCGCGATCGCGATGGTGGCCGTTGTGGGCTTTGCCTACTCACTTGGGACCGCCGCGTATCGCTGGCGGCTAGGGGGCGGAGGCTACGCGTACCACCGCTTCGCGACCGGTGACGACTTTGCGCTGTTCTTCGAGGTCCTGTTCGCAAGCCTCGGCATCCTCACGGTCGCGCTCGCGCACTCGTACCTGAAGAAACGCAGGCTCCTTGAGTCGGAGTTCCACATCCTGATCATGGCCGCGGTCATCGGCATGATGGTCCTGGCCTCGGCCACGTCCCTCGTGACGGTGTTCCTCGGCCTCGAGCTGCTCTCGATCTCGCTGTACGTCGTCTGCGGTTTTGCACGCGCTGATTTCCGCTCGCAGGAGGCGGCCGCCAAGTACCTGCTTGTCGGCGGCGTTGCAAGCGCGTTTGTGCTGTTCGGGATGGCGCTCGTGTACGGCGGCGCGGGCACGAGTGTGATCCCGGACATCGCCAAGAACCTCGCGTCCGCGACCAGCACCAATCCGCTGATCCTGCTCGGCATCGTGCTGATGGGCGTCGGCTTTGCCTTCAAGGTCTCGGCCGCGCCGTTCCACATGTGGACGCCAGACGTGTACCAGGGCGCGCCGATCCCGGTCACCGCGTTCATGTCCGTCGGGACCAAAGCCGCCGCCTTCGCGATGATCGTGAGGGTCTTCTCGGCCGGTCTTCCCCACCTCGCTCCCGAGTGGCAGACCCTTCTCGCGTTCGTTGCCGCGACCAGCATGATCGTCGGCAACCTCATGGCGATCGTCCAGACCAGCCTCAAGCGTCTGCTCGCCTACTCGGGAGTGGCGCAGGCAGGTTACGTGCTGATCGGGGTCATCGCCGGCGGCCAGGCAGGTCTCGCGGCCGTCCTCTACTACCTCTTCGTCTACATGTTCATGAACTTCGGCGCGTTCGCGGTGCTCACGCTGCTCGCCGGACCGGAAGGTGACCGCGACAGCTTCGCGGACCTCGAAGGTCTTGGCCGGCGGAACCCGGTGCTCGCGGTGGCGATGAGCGTTTTCATGCTCTCGCTCGCCGGCTTCCCGCCATCGGTCGGATTCTTTGGCAAGCTGTTCCTGTTCACCGCGGGGGTGAGCGCGGGCTACACGTGGCTGGTCGTGATCGCGGTGCTGATGAGCGCGGTGTCGGTCTTCTACTACGTCCGTGTGCTGGCGCCGGTCTGGTCGCCGGGGCCGGCAGTCGAACGCCTCCGGGGCTCGGTCAGCAGCAACTTCGCGATCGTGCTGAGCGGCCTCGCCTCAATTGCCCTCGGGCTCTACCCCACGACGCTGTTGATCGCGGGACAGCTCGGCGCGGACCCGATCGGCAAGCCCTAGGCCCGATCAGCCCGTCACCCTGGGGCCCACAACATCGCGTTAGTCGCGACTATCGCGCATTCTCGCGGCGCGCGACTTACGTTAGTCGCGACTATCGCGCATGGAGCTGCGACAGCGCGGACGCCAGGCGCCGCCGTCGCGTCTCGGGTTTCTTTGCCTCCTCGAGGCTCCGCGTGATCTCGCGCTGGTTCGTGTAGGAGAGAAGTTTCCAGGCTGCCGCGGCCAGCCTATCGTGACGAAGGGCGGCAGCCAGGTCGGGCGGGGGATCGATAACGCGCGGCGCGGTGTCCAGCTCCAGCTCGACCGTGATCGCGTCACCTTTCTTCAGACCCTCAGCCTGCTGGATCGCCTTCAGGACACCGAGGACGAACGTGCCGTCGCGCGTCGGCATGAGCGAGCCGCGGTACGGGTGACCGGCGATGACCGCGTGGACCTTGGGCCGTCCTGTGAGGCCGAGCGCGTCCATGACATGGGCCGGCACGGCCACGTACGTTCCTGGCCCGGTCGGATCGGCAAGCAGGGTGGCCTGGAACCTCACGTCGGGATCTGCTCGCCCCGCGCAAAGGGCCGCGGGTATCGCGCCGGTTCGTACTTGATGAAAGACGGGTCGAACTGAAAACCGAAGATCGTGCTCGCCCCCGGCCGAAGGTCGGCGGCCGCAGAGTTCAGCGGATCTGGCTGCAGCGACGTGTCGTCCCACCTGCCGGTGTCGATCCGCTTCAGGAGCGCCTGGAACGCGGCGATCGTTTCGGCGGGCGTGAACGCGCAGTGTCCGGCGCGGTTCACAAAGACCTGGCGAAGCATGTCGCCCCTGTTCGCCGCCGATACGACGGCCGCGTACGCCGCCTCGTTCGCGGGAATCACCAGGCCGTCTCCGACCGTGTGCACCGCCAGCACCGGCACCTGCAGCTGCCCGTCGAAGCTGACGTACCGCTCGAGGTACCGCGCGGCGGCGGGGTCGGCTTTGATCGTCGCCCCAGCGTTGAGCGTGCGCAGGTCCGCATTGAGGTCGAGACCGGCCTGCTGATAGAACGCGGCCACCTCGTTGCGATCGGGAGACGCTGCAAGCAGCTGCGCGTAATCGACGCCATCGTTCCACGAAGGATTGCCGCCCGCGCGCGCCTCGAGCTCGCTCCGGTACTGGAAGGCGAACGGGAAGTCCGCGCGTGCCTCCCACACCTCCTGGCCCTGAAGCTGCCCGGCGTAGTCGGTCGCGGCCGGCTCTTTCTTGGTCGGGTCGAACCAACCCGGTAGGTCGACCAGGCCCGCGACCAGTGCCAGTCGTGCGCGCCCCTGCGGCGTCTGCGTCGCCGTGCTGAAGATCGACTCGGCCAGGGCGAGGTTGGCGCCGCCCTGCGGGATGTGCACGACCTGAAGTGCTGAGGTTGCCGCGAGCAGCGTCTTGAACGCGTACGCCGCGTCGAGCTCCAGATTCCACGTCGCGACGCCGCCGGCGAGCACGCCGCACATCGGCATCGCGCCCACGAATCGATCGGGATACAGCTGCACGAGACCCGCGGTGATGATCCCGCCAAGCGAGTGGCCCCACGCGATGACGCGTTTGGGCTTGCCGACCCTGGTCGTGAAGTAATCGAGCAGCGCGATCTGGTCCCTGAACGCGTCCTCGATCGCCCACCCCGTCGAGCTGTATCCGGATCCAGCGACGGCGTAGTGCTGACCGAGCAGCCAGGTCCTGACCTTGTCATCGGGGACCGCCTGGGCGGAGTTGCTCGACGTCGGCGCGACGTAACCATGGCTGTACAGGAACAGCGTGCCGTTCCAGTCCGCCGGCGTCTGGATCTCATACTCGGCCCTGCCCAAGGTGCCGGTGAGGTGGACGGCCCTGGATTGCTGCTGCGGAGGGCTCGAAGGCGAGCACGCGGCGACCAGCAGAAAAAGGATCGTGGCGGCGGCGGCGCGCATCAGATGATCGATCGCCCCTGGCCGCCGTCGACCGCGATGCACGCGCCGGTGAGCAGGCTGGCGCGCGTCGAGCACACGAAAGCCACCACGTTCGCGACCTCCTCGACGGTGCCGAACCGGCCCATCGGCATCTCGCGCTCGACGAACTCGGCGATGCCCGCGGGGTCGGCATGCTGGCGCCTGTGCCACCCCCCACCCTCCCAGAGGATGGAGCCGGGCGCGACCGCGTTGACCGTCACGCCTTTCGAGGCGACCTCTCGCGCCAGCGATTTCACGTAGCTGTTCTCCGCCGCCTTGGCTGCGTTATACGCCGGCGCTCCGCCCCATTCACGTCCGAACACGGAGGAGATGACCACCACCCGTCCCCATCCGCGGTCCACCATGCGAGGCAGCACGAGCTCGGTCATTCGTGCGCTGACGACGAGGTTGCCGCGAAAGGCAGCTTCGAACTCCGGGACGCCGGTGTCGTTCCACGAAGTGCCCGCGCGAGCGCCCATGTTGTTCACCAGGATCTCGACGCGGCCGAGGTTGTGCTCGGTCTCCTCGACGGCTCGTCTGCAGCCCTCCTCCGTCAGCAGGTCGGCGGCAACGCCGAAACCTCCGATCGACTCGGCGACGCGCTGCACATCGCTCGGGGTGCGGGCAACGACTGAAACATGCGCGCCTTCGGCGGCGAGGGTCCTGGCGATGCCGAGACCTATCCCTCTGGTCGCGGCCGTGACCAACGCGACCCTCCCCTCGATCCCCAGCTCCACTGCGAGCCATGCTAGTCACGTGGTGCCGCCGACCGCGATCAACGAGGGTGACCCCGTCACACCGCGACCGGCCGCCACCGTGCTGCTGGTGCGCGATGCGAATCCCTGGGAGCTGCTGCTTGTCCATCGACCGGGTGGCGCGGATTTCGCACCCGGCGCTTACGTCTTTCCTGGAGGCACGGTGCACGAGGACGACCGCGCATGGGATGACGAGATCCGTGGGGCGGCAATCCGCGAGGTGTTCGAAGAGGTCGGCATCCTCCTGGCGCGCGGCGCGAGCGACGAGCACTGCGTGCGGGTGAGGGAAATGGTCGAAGCGGGCTCGTCGTTCAGTCGTGCGCTGCGCGAGCTTGGGCTGGAGCCCGCGCTCGACGAGCTCGCGCTGTTCGCGCGCTGGATCACGCCCGCGCAGCTGCGTCGCCGCTACGACACTCGCTTCTTCCTGGCCCGCATGCCTGAACGGCAGGCGGTCCTCCCGCAGGAGGGCGAGGTCACAGACTGGCTGTGGATCTCGCCCGCGAGCGCCCTCGAGAGCCCCGATGTGACCCTCGTCTACGCCACGCGCGCGGTGCTCGAGTCAGTCGCCGGCGCGCGAGACGTCGAGTCTCTGCTCGCGCATGCACGCCGGCTTGTTCATGTCCCGGTCGTCGAGCCGCGCATGGTCCAGACCGCGGCAGGCTGGGAAGTGGTGCGCGACCAGGGGGCCCAAAACCTCGGATAGTCGCGACCATCAGGCGTTCGGGCGCCCGCAGAACGGCCGATGGTCCGGACTATCCGGGGTTGCGCGGCGTCTGTCGCCTCAGCGCCAGAGGTCTCGCCAGCGGTTGTAGTGGATGACCTCCACGCCGCCCTGCCGCAGGACGTCGAGTCCTGCCGGGTCGCGGTAGGCCTCTCGGTAATAGACGCGTGCGACATTCGCGTTGATCGCCATCTTGGCGCACATCACGCAGGGCGAGGCGCTGACGAACATGACCTTGCCCGGCTGCTGCGCGCCGGCCTTGATGAGCGCGTTCTGCTCGCTGTGGATGCACCCGCATGCGCCCGGCGTCGTCGAGTCGCACCGGTTGGGCAGGCCGCGGGCGTTGCCGTTGTAGCC
>DASZJK010000097.1:0-3123 GCA_035948155.1 Candidatus Dormiibacterota bacterium | reverse complement strand
GTCTGGTCTGCGGTCTCCTGCTCCGCCGGCTGGCTTGCCTGCAGCGCCTCCACTCCACGCCGCACTGTCGCGAGCGTGCGTCCGAGGTGGGCCTCGAGCTGCTTGAGCTGCTCGAGCGCGTATGCCTCGGCGTCGCGAATGATCTGGTCGGACTTCGCCTGCGCGTCCTTGACCATCTGCGATGCATGCCTCTCGGCGCGGCGCAGCACCTCGTGCTCGGACGCGGCTTCCTCGGCGCGCTCATTGGCGCGCGACATCGTGCGCGCGGCCTCCGCATGGGCCTCGGTCATGATGCGGTTCTGCTCGGAGACGGTCCAGTTCGCCTGCTTCATCTCGTCGGGAAGGTTGAAGCGGATCTGGTCGATGAGCTCCATGAGCTCGTCCTCGTTGAGCATGATCTGGGTTGAGAGCGGCACGTGGCGCGCGTTCTGGATCAGGTACTCGAAACGGTCAAGCAGCTCGTCGACCTTTATCGGAACTTCTCCTTCAACGCTTTCGCCACCGGCGGCGGCACGAGGTCCGAGACCTTGCCGCCATAGCTCGCGATGTCCTTCAAGATACTTGACGAGACGAAGATGTGCGCGAAGCCCGACATCAAGAACACGGTGTGGATGTCAGGCGCGAGCTTGCGATTCATCAACGCTTGCTGCAGCTCAGCGTCGAAGTCGGAGTAAGCCCGCAGACCTTTCACCAACGTGCTCGCGCCGCGCGAGCGCGCGAACTCGACGGTCAGTCCGGTGAAGCTCGCGACCTCGGCTCGGTCTCTTCCATTCAGGGATGCGCGGATCAGGTGCAGCCTCTCCTCGACCGTGAACAGGGGCTGGCGCTTCTCGGGATTCGCGGCCACGGCCACGATGAGCTTGTCGAAGATGTGCAGCGCGCGATCGACGACGTCGAGGTGCCCATTGGTGAACGGATCGAAGCTGCCGGGATAGACCGCGATTTTCGAGTTCGGTGGCTGGTTGCGGGCCATCAGACGGTCAGGACCGTGACCACCGTGTCGCCGTAGCGACGCTCGCGGTCGACACGCAGGCGTTCGAGCGCCGGCAGCTGCTGGCGCCGCGAATGCTCGGCGAGGACAGTCGCGTTGGTGAGCTCGCGGTCGAGCACCTTCAACGTGCGGTCGAGCACGACGTCTTCGTAGGGCGGGTCGAGGAAAACGAAATCGGCCGACTTGATCGCGTTCGGCGAAACCTCGAGCCAGCGCACGACGTCACCGCGTACCACGTGCGCCCTTTCCTTGAAGCCGAGGGCATCCAAGTTCTGGCGCAGGATAGCAAGACCGCGCGGCTGCTGGTCCACGAACCACACGGTGGCCGCGCCGCGCGAGAGCGCTTCGATGCCGATCGCGCCGGAGCCCGCGAACAGGTCGAGCACGACTGCGCCGTCGATGTCCGGACCGACGATGTTGAACAGCGCCTGCTTGACGATGCCCTGGGTGGGCCGGATGTTCTTCGGTGCCTTGAGGCGTCGGCCGCGCGCCTCGCCGCCGGTCACCCGCAGCTTGCTCACGCGCGGATCCGAATCCTTCCGTCGTCGCGCACGACGCCGATCCTCTCGCCTAACTTGAAACGCTTTGCCTTGCCCGGTGGGATCGCGACCAGCAGGCCGCCACTCGTCTGCGCGTCGGAGAGCATCAGCTGCTCGGTCTCGCTCAGTCCTCCCCACTCGACTCGGTCTTCGTAGACGGCGTGGTTGCGCCTGCTGCCGTCCGGAAACAGGTCGCGCTCGGCGAGGTTGCCGACGCCCTTCATGAACGGGACGGAGTCGAAGTCGATGTCCGCGCCGCCGCGCAGGTTGGCAAGGTGGCCGATCAAGCCGTAACCCGTGACGTCCGTCGCGGCGGTGGCGCCCACCTTGACCATCTGCTCGGAAGCCTCACGGTTCAGCTTGGTCATCACGGCGATGGCTTCGGCCTCGAGCTCGGGAGGACAGAGACCGCGCTTGATCGCGGTGGCAACGAGGCCAGAGCCGAGCGGCTTGGTGAGGAACAACACGTCGCCGGCGTCTGCGCCCTCGTGGCCGATCGCTTTGCTCGGGTTGACCTCTCCGATGACCGTGTAGCCGAATTTCGGCTCGTCGTCGTCGACCGAGTGACCGCCCACCACCGCAACGCCCGCCTCGCCCATCTTCGCGGCGCCGCCGGCGACGATCTTCTCGAGCATCCCGGTCCCAAGCTTGCCGCGGGGAAACGCGGTGATGCCCAGGGCGAATAGAGGTCTGCCGCCCACGGCGTAGACGTCGCTCAGAGAGTTGGCCGCGGCGATGGCGCCGTACGCGTATGGGTCGTCGACGATCGGCGTGAAGAAGTCGACCGTCGCCACGAGCGCGCGGTTGGGCGCGATCCGATACAGCGCAGCGTCGTCGCGCGCCGCGGCGCTGCTCAGCACGTTGGGGTCGACCATCGGGGGCAGCGCCCCCAGAACCTGCCCTAGCTCCGCCGGGCTGAGCTTGCAGGCTCAACCGGCCCCGTGGCTGTACTCCGTCAAACGCATGGGCGAAACGTCTGTCATGTGGGAATTAGTATCGGCGGAGTGTCACGCTCCCGTGGTCCGGCACAGATTCGCGGCATCGGCTGCCGGAGGCAAGGAAGGGGTGGCGTGGCTAGGAGCGCATCTTTGATGCGTGACGACGCCGCGCCGGGGCCCCTGACGCAGCCTTCAGCGCCGGAGGCGCCCGGCAGCCTAGGACGCGAAGATGGCCGGACCATCGGGGGCGGGACACTCTAGTGCCTATGGTGTTTGCCGCTATCGCGCCGCACGGCGGCATCGCCATCGCGGAAGCGTGCGCGCCCGACGAGCGCGACCTGGCGCTGAAGACAAGGGCCGGGATGGAAGAGCTCGGCCGCCGCTTCGACGCCACCGCCCCCGACATCGCGGTCGTGGCCACGCCTCACAACGTCCACATCGCCAACGCCCTGGCGGTGGTCGTGGCCGGGCGGCTGAAGGGCCGGCTGAACGGCGTCGTGCCGCCCGTCGAGCTCGACCTCGCGTCGGACGTCAACCTCGCCTGGCAGCTGCTCGAGTCCCTTTCCGACGCTGGATTGCCGTCCGCGGCGGTCAGCTTCGGCTCGAACGATCTGCCGACCGCGGTCGCGCCGATGGACTGGGGCGTGCTGATCCC
>DASZJK010000096.1:0-3190 GCA_035948155.1 Candidatus Dormiibacterota bacterium | reverse complement strand
CGTCTCGTCCAGCGCCTCGGCGCGATCCAGGAGCTGGGCAACGAGGCGTCGCAGCTCGGCATGCGCCGGCCTCTGCTCGTCACGGACCCGGGCGTGAAGGCCGCCGGCCTGCTGGAGGTGGCCCTCGAGGTCTTGCGGAAGTCGGACGTCGAGCCCGTGGTCTTCGACAAGGTCCGCGCCAACCCGCCGGTCGCGCTGGTCGACGAGGGCGCCGGGGAGTACCGAAGCCAGGGCTGCGACGGGCTCGTGGCCATCGGCGGGGGAAGCTCGATGGACACCGCGAAGGGCATCGGCGTCGTCGCCGCCCACGACGATGGAAGCATCGTCGACTATGAGTGGGGAGGGAGGCCGATCGCCTCGCGGATCCCGCCGATGATCGCCGTGCCCACGACCGCCGGCACCGGCAGCGAGGTCACTCTGTGGGCCGTCATCACCGACCCCAACCGCAAGATCAAGTTCAACGTCGGCGGCACGCCGAACATCGCCTCGTGGGTCGCGGTCATCGATCCCGAGCTGACGGTCAAGCTTCCGGCCGCGGTCACCGCCGGCACCGGCATGGACGCGCTCGCGCACGCGGTCGAGTGCTACACGATGTCCTATCACCAGCCGTTCACCGACGCGGTGGCGCTGCTGGCGATGGAGTACGTCGCCAGGTACCTGCGGGTCGCGTACTCGCAGGCCGCCAACCTCGAGGCGCGCTACCACATGAGCGCCGCGGCGATGCTCGCGGGTCTTGCTTACGGCACCGACTCCGCTGGCGCCGCCCACGCGATGAGCCAGACCGCCGGCGGCGTGCACGACGCTCCGCACGGCGAGCTCACCGCGCGGCTGCTCGGCCCGGTCATGGAGTACAACTACTCGGGCGAGCCCGAGCGATTCGCGCGCATGGCGCAGGCGTTCGGCCTCGACGTGCAGGGTGCGTCGACCTGGGAGGCGGCGGAGATGGCCGTCGACTACGTCCATCAGCTGACCGCCGACGTCGGCATCCGCGGGATGCAAGAGCTCGGATTCAGCGAGGACGAGATCCCGATGCTCGCGGACAAGGCCTTCGCCGACCCTCAGACGATCGGCAACCCGCGCGACGTCGACGCCGCCGCCTACCAGAAGATCTACCGGCGGGCATTCGAGCTGGGAGCCCAATGACGATCTCAGTCGCCCAAAAAATCGATAAATCCACAAAGAAGATGTTCCGCCGGGCGCGCGCAGGGCGCCAGATTGTGCGGAGAGCACCATGACCATCTCAGTCGCCAAGAACACGAAGAAGATGTTCATTGACGGAAAGTGGGTCGAGTCGGAGAGCGGCGAGCACTTCGACGCCGACAGCCCGGCGACGGGCGAGATCATCGCCCAGGTCCCGAAGGGGACGCGCGCGGACGCGCAGCGCGCGGTCGAGGCTGCGCACCGGGCGCGCAAAGACATGGCCAGGCTCAAGGGCTTCGAGCGGTCGAAACGGCTGCACCGCATCGCCGAGGCGATCGAGGAGCGCAGCGACGAGATCGCGCGTCTTTTGACCCTCGACCAGGGAAAACCCCTCAAGGCCGAGGCGATGGGCGAGGTCGCCGAGGCGGTCGAGTACTTCCGCATCGCGGCCGAGGACCTCAAGCGGCTCGAAGGCCGGGTCCTCCCGAGCGCAAGCCCGACCAAGCTGGTGCTCACGCGCCACTATCCGCGCGGCGTTTACGCGGTCATCACGCCGTGGAACTGGCCGCTGACGATGGCGGCCGAGCTCATCGCCCCCGCGCTTGCGGCCGGTAACACCGTCGTGTGGACGCCCGCCTCGTCGACGAGCGTCATCTCGGTAGCGCTGATGGAGTGCATGGCGGAAGCCGACCTTCCGGCCGGCGCGATCAACCTGGTGACCGGACCGGGGGCCGAGGTCGGCGACGAGGTGGCGGGACATCCGCTCGTGGACGGCGTCGGCTTCGTCGGCTCGACCGAGACCGGCGCGTCGGTCGCGAAAAGAGCAGCCGGCAAGCACGTGATGCTCGAGCTGGGGGGCAACGGTCCGCAGGTCGTGTTCGCGGACGCGGACATCGGCAAGGCGGTCGAGGGCGCGATCGTCGGCTGCTACCTCTGCGCCGGGCAGAGCTGCACCGCCGGCGAGCGGATCCTGGTAGAGGAGCCCGTGCGAGACGAGTTCGTGGCCCGCCTGGCCGATGCAGCGCGTGCTTTGAGGCTCGGTGATCCCTTCGACGACGAGACGACGCTGGGTCCGCTCAACAACGAGGGCGTGGCCAGCAAGATGGACCAGCACGTCGCCGACGCCCTGAAGCACGGCGCCAGGCTCGTCCTTGGCGGCGAGCGGGCCAAGGGCTTCCCGACGCGCCTCTACTACCACGCGACGATCCTCGACGGCGTCGAGCCGAACATGCGCGTCAGCCGCGAGGAGACGTTCGGTCCGATCGCCCCGATCATCAAGTTCCACGACGAGAAGGAGGCACTGGCCCTCGCCAACGACTCGCCTTACGGATTGCTCGGCGCGGTCTACACGAAAGATCTCTCCCGGGCGCTTCGCTTCGCCGACGAGCTGGAGACAGGCTGGGTCAACGTCAATGAGTCGACCAACTACTGGGAGGCGCATCTGCCTTTCGGCGGGCGCGCGGGCAAGAAGAGCGGCATCGGCCGCGTCGGCGGGCGGTTCGCGCTGGAGCAGATGTCCGACCTGAAGACGATCGTCATCGAGATCTCTCCTGAGTGACGAAGCCCCATGAGGATCCGATCGAGGAATCCAGGCGCATAGCCGAGGCCGCAAAGAAGAAGAAGGTGGGGCTGAAGCTGTTGGGCGGTGCGGGGATCCACGCCCACTCGCCGAGCGCGCACAAACATCCGCTCAAGCGCAAGTACGGCGACCTCGACTACGCGGTGTCGAAAAAGGACCGCAAGGCGGTCATGGAGCTCTTCCGCGAGCTGGGTTATGAGCCCAACGAGCGGTTCAACCTGATGAACGGCGATCGCAGGTTGTACTTCTACGATACGGACAACGGCCGCCAGGTCGACGTTTTCGTCGACGTGTTTCGGATGTCGCATGAGATCGACCTGCGCGGACGGATGGAGCACGACCATCCGGCGCTCAGCCCGTCCGACCTGCTCCTGAGCAAGCTGCAGATCTACGAGGTCAACCGCAAGGACCTGGTCGACATCGTCGCGCTGATCCTCGACCACGACGTCGAGGCCGCGGGCGCGGACGACA
>DASZJK010000095.1:0-11853 GCA_035948155.1 Candidatus Dormiibacterota bacterium | reverse complement strand
TCTCGAAGTCGAGCATCTCTGGGAACCCGTCCAGGTTTGGGGCTGGGCCTTCGGCCATGAGGACGTAGGTCTGGACTGAAGGAATCTTGCCCAGCAGGGGCTTCAGGAGAGGAAGAAGCGACTGGTCGACAAATAAAACCTTGTCTTCCGCGTCATTGATGATGAATTCGAGATGCTGGGGAAACAGCCGCAGGTTCAGCGTGTGCAGCACGGCGCCCATGCAGGGGACCGCGTAGTAGAGCTCGAGGTGTCGGTTGTTGTTCCAGGCGAGGGTGGCGACACGGTCGCCGGGCTTGACTCCGAGGCGCTTCAGCGCCCCGGCAAGGCGATTGATTCGAGGCACCATCTCGCCGTACGTAGTGCGGTGGACGCCTTCATCGCGCTTCGTCACTACCTCTTTCTTCTGGTGCAGTCGCTCGATTCGCCACAGGACGTGCTGAAGAGTGAGCTCGTAGTCCTGCATCAAGCCTTCCACGGCCGCCACCTCCACCTTTCAACACCCCAGCGGCAGGTTATGACGGCTCGATGGTAGCCCCGGCGCGCGTAGGATGCACACCCGTGCCTGCGCTGGGAAAAGCCGACCTACACATGCACACAACGTCCAGCGACGGTTGGCCCGTCCCTGCGGAGCTGGTTGATTTCGCGACCGCGACGCGGCTGGACGTGATCGCCGTGACCGACCACGACACCATCGACGGAGCGCTTCGCGCCGCCGACTACGCCGCCACGCGGTCGAATCTCCACGTGGTCATCGGGGAGGAGGTGTCGAGCCGCGATGGGCACATCGTCGGGCTGTTCCTCGAGCGGCCGATCCGGCCCGGGATGTCCGCGGCGGCGACAGTCCACGCGATCCACGATCAGGGTGGGTTGGCCGTGGCGGTGCATCCTTTCTGGCGCACGCAGCGACGCACGCGTGGCGGGGTCGTGCACGGGGTTGGTTGGCTTGCCGCGGAGCTGGACTTCGACGCGATCGAGGTCGAGAACGCGACGCCGGGGTTTTACGTCTTCAATCAGCTCGCCCGGCGCCTGAACATGGGGCTGGGCCGCGCCGAGGTCGGCGGGTCCGACGCCCACATCCTCGACGCGGTTGGGCGCGCATACACCGAGTTTTCCGGGCGGACTCCGAAGGCTTTGAGGACCGCGATCGAGAAGGGCACGACGGCTGCCGGACGCCGGCGCTACCGCGCGATGGGTTTGATGCGGTACGCGGCGTGGGGACTGAACCACGATCGGTACGTCGCGGTAGTCTGACGTCCTCCCCCATTCATGGGGAGGTGGCGCGAAGCGCCGGTTGGGATACGCCCGCTTAGCTCAGTGGATCAGAGCATCTGTCTTCGGAACAGAGGGTCGGGGGTTCGAATCCCTCAGCGGGCACCTGTCAGGACAAATTACCCAGCAAGTTGCCCGCCCGCGCGGACTTAGTCGAAGTGATGGGCAAGCTCCGCAGACTCCTGGGCCTCAAGCGCCGAAGCGACCCCGTCAACTGCTGTGAGGATTGCCGGCGCGCCGCGGACTCGGCGGCCCGCGCCGAGAAGCAGGCCGCGCTATCTCGGAAAGAAGCCGTTCGGTAGCCCGGGCCGTACCGCCGCCACCGCTCCGGTGGACATCGGAACCTCGGCGGCGAGCTCGATGTTCACGCCTTCGATCTCTGTATCGAGAATGTCCTCGACCAGGCCTTGTGTGCCTAGAGACGGCGAACCGCGACGGCCTCCTCGCAATGGCGGACCCGGATGCCGCTCGGTAGAATCAATCGGCTTGCAGCCGGGCGGCTGGCGGAACTGGTAGACGCGCACGTTTGAGGGGCGTGTGGGGTAACCCATCCGGGTTCGAGTCCCGGGTCGCCCACCATATGGGGTAATACATGTCCGGCATTCGAACCCCGCTCTGCGACCTTCTGGGCATCCGCTACCCCATCCTCAGCGCCGGCATGGGCATGGCGGCGGGGCCGGAGCTTGCAGCCGCTGTCTCCGACGCCGGCGGTTTCGGAGTCATCGGCGGAGGCGGCGGTACGCCTCCCGGGCCGCTCTCACGACGAGTCGGGCAGGCCCGAGCGCTGACCAGGTCGCCATTCGGCGTAAACGTGATCATCGACCAGACCGACCCCGGCGACGACGTCTGGCTTCGCGATCAGGTCGCAGCCATAAGTGAGATGGACGTCGCCGCCATCGTGCTCTTCTGGGGTGATCCGGCACCTTACGTGAAGACGGCCCATGACCACAGCGTGAAGGTCCTCATCCAGGTCGGCTCGACCGAAGAGGCCAGGGCCGCAGCCGCCTCCGGGGTCGACGCCGTCATCGCCCAGGGTTTCGAAGCCGGCGGACATGTCCGGGGCACGACATCGATCTGGGAGCTGCTGCCGGAAACAGTCCGAGCCCTGCAGCCCTTGCCGGTCCTTGCATCAGGCGGCATCGGGGATGGCGCCGGTGTGGCCCGCTGCCTGCAGTTCGGCGCGCAGGGGGTGTCGCTTGGAACGCGATTCGTCGCCAGCGATGAGTTCCACGGTCACCCTGCCTACAAGCAGCGCATCGTCGATGGGCGCGCCGAAGAAACCGTCTATAACTCGCTCTACGACGTCTGGTGGCCGAACGCGCCGCATCGCACCTTGCGCAACAAGACCATCGACGAATGGGAAGCGGCGGGGCGCCCTCCATCAGGCTCCCGGCCCGGCGAGGCCACGCCGATCGGGCACTACACAACCGGCGCCGGCGAGCGGATCGACTGGCCGCGGTACGCCATCGGAGTTGCGGCTCCCGACTTCGATGGCGACATCGAGTACGCGCCGTTGTGGGCGGGCACATCGGTCAGTGTCGTGAACGACATCAAGCCGGCGGCGGAGATCGTGCACGACCTCGTCCACGAAGCCGAAGCCGCGCTCGCAGATTCCTGACTCCGAGAGTCAGGCCTCGTATGGCCCCACTCCTTCTCTCAGCCAATCAGGCGGCGCACGCCGTCAAACTAGTCGGGTGCCCGAGGGCGACCATCTAGACCCAAAGACCGAGTTCCACCAGCTCTACGACCAGGAGTTCACCTCGGTCTATCGGTCCATCCGCGCGGTGGTTCTCGATTCCGCGGCCGCTGAGGACCTGACGCAGGAGACATTCGTCCGCGCCTACCGCGCCCGCAACCGCTACACGCCGACCGCGCCACCGGGCGCGTGGCTGCGGCGGATCGGCATCAACCTCGCCATCTCGCACCTCCGCCGGCAAAAGCTTGCCCGCTTCCTGCCCGCGCGCCTCTACGTCGCGCCCGACCGCCGCGACTACGACCGCGCCGAGGCGCGCAACGTGGTGGACAAGGCCCTGGCGGCTCTCAGCCCGAAGCTCCGGGCGGCGATCGTCCTTCATTACTACGAGGGATTGACTAGGGAGGAGATCGCCGAGGTGCTCGGGGTGCCGGCCGGTACAGTTGCCTCGCGAATCGCCAAGGCGGTGGCGATCATGCGGAAAAACATGGGAAGCGATCAGCAAGGCGAGACCGAGCGTTCGAGAAGTGAAGGTGCCCTACGTGGAAGATAACGCCACTCAGGGAGGGCAGCACGCGCCCTCCGAAACGGACGTCAGCCGGTTGATCCGGGCAGAGGTCGAAACCTGGAAACCCCGGCGTGGCCCGGACTGGTCGGACTTGATGATCCGTCTTGCCGCCGCCGGGCCCTCGCCGTGGGTGATCTACACCGCCGCCAGCGCTGCCCTGGTCGTCATTCTCGTCGGCGCGTTTCTGGCGGGATCCTGGCTGCAGATCGGTGCGCTGGCGCCGCAGCCGATCTCGACCCACGTCCACTAACTAGCGGCCCGCTAGGACAGCAGCTCGACTTCCTCGTAACCACCCCGCCGCCGCGCGGCCGCCACGACCGTCGACGCCGCGGCCAGGTCCCAGATCGCCAGCCCGTGCGATTCGAACAGCGTGATCCCGGGCCGCTCCGGTCGCTCCCAACGCCCGGACACGACTGAGGCCAGCTCGACGGCCTGGGCCCAGTCGAACTTGCCTGCATCGTGCGCCTGGATGAGGTCCCCGCTCTCGAGCTGCGCGGCGGCCAGCTGATCGACCACCACGGTCGTGGCCCGAGCCACGAGCTCGACCGGCAGCTCGGCGCGGTTGCGGAAGTTGGAGCCGACCGCGGCGATCATGGCATCGGGCTCGACCCAGTGAGCCTCGATCACCGGTGTATGGCTGGTCGTGATCGTCACGACAAGGTTGGCGCCGCGCACGGCCGCCTCAGGCGTGTCGGCGGCGATCGTGCGGATCCCAAGCTGCTCCTCCTGCTCGGCGGCGAAGATGGCGCGCTTCTCAGGGTTCCGGCTGAACACCCTCAGCTCCTCGATCTCGACCGTTCGCGAGAGCGCGAGGGCCTGGGTCGACGCCTGCCAGCCGGTGCCGATGATCGCCACCCTCGCGGGTCCGGCAACCCCGACCGCCCGGGCCGCGATAGCCGTGGCCGCGCCGGTGCGGTACGCGCCCATGAAGTCGGACTCGATCAGCGCCTCGAGCGAGCCGTCGATGCCGAACAGCACGACGAGAAACCGCACGTGACCGTCTGCCACCGTGTAGGCCTTGAGCCCGGTGACGTTGGCGCCCGGGTGGGCGGCGAACATCACGTTGAGCAGGCCGCCCGGGAAAAACGCCCGCCGCCGGGGCTCGTTGTGGGCATCGCCCTCGGCGAGCTCCTTCATCGCGGCCTCGACCGCCGCGATGACCTCGTCCATCTCGATCAGGTCCTGGACGTCGCTCTCGCGGAGGATCAAGGCCACGAAACGGCAGAATAGCGACCTCAGATATGTCAGCCCGCCCGCTGAACGTCGGCCTCATCGGCCTCGGCACCGTCGGCTCTCAGGTGGCAGACCGGATGCTGTCCTGGGGTTCGCAGCTCTCGCGCCGAGCGGGGGTCGAGCTCTGCCTCAAGCGCGTCCTGGTTCGGGATCTGAACAAGCGCCGCTCCATCCAGATCGATCCAGGGCTCCTCAGCACTGATCCGGCGAGCGTGCTCGACGATGCCTCGATCGAGGTCCTGATCGAGGTCGCGGGCGGCGACGAGCCGATGCGCTCCTACATCGAGCAGGCGATCCAGAGCGGCAAGCACGTGATCACGGCCAACAAGGTCGTGATGGCCAAGCACGGCCCGGAGCTGCTGGATGCGGCCGCTGAGAAAAACGTCGACGTGTACTTCGAGGCTGCGGTGGGCGGCGGCATCCCGCTGATCAGCACGTTCCGCACCGACCTGCAGGCGAACCGCATCGAGCGTGTGTCCGCGGTGATCAACGGCACCACCAACTACGTGCTTGGCCGGATGGCATCCACGGGAGCGGCGATGCGCGACGCCGTGCGCGAGGCGCAGGAAGCCGGTTACGCAGAGGCTGATCCAACAGACGACGTCGGCGGTTACGACGCCACGTACAAGCTCGCGATCCTGGCGTCGATCGCCTATGAGATCAAGGTCCGGCCGAGCGGGATCTATCGCGAGGGCATCGAAGGGATCGAGCCGGTCGACTTTCGTTACGCACGCGAGCTCGGTTACGCGATCAAGCTCATCGCGCATACGCAGCGCCATCCAGGCCGCATCGAAGCGCGCGTGCACCCCGCGATGATTCCCCTCGACCATCCGCTCGCCCGCGTCGAGGGCGCGGAGAACGCGGTCTTCGTCGAGGGCGACCTCGTGGGCGAGGTGCTGCTCGTCGGCGCAGGCGCGGGCGGCAGGCCGACGGCGTCGGCGGTCGTTGGCGACCTCATCGACCTCGCACGCTCGATCCGCCGCGGCGTGCAGAACCGGCCGTCGTTCAGCTTCGACGACCGGATCGGCGTCGTCCCGATCGGTGAGGTGAAGACTCGCGCCTACTACCGGATCCTCGCCGAGGACCGGCCCGGCGTCGTCGCGGCCGTCGGCCAGGTCTTCGCCGAAGAAGGAGTCAGCATCTCGAGCTTCATCCAGAAGGACGCGTGGTCGCACGACCAGACTGCCGAGCTCGTCGTCACCACTCACCCATCGCTGGACGCCAGCCTTCAGCGCGCGCGCGAGCGGATGGCGCAGCTCGAGCCGGTGCGCGCCGTCTCGTCGTTCCTTCGCGTCTTCTAATAAGGAGGGCGAGCATGGGCGTGATCGCGCGTTATCGCGAGCACCTGCCCGTCGGACCGCGCACGCCCGAGGTCGATCTGCATGAGGGCTCCACGCCGCTTGTGCCGAGCCACAACATCGGCCGCGCGCTCGGACTCGACCGCCTCTACTTCAAGTACGAGGGCCTAAACCCAACGGGCTCCTTCAAAGACCGGGGCATGGTCGTCGCGGTCGCCAAAGCCCTCGAACGGGGCAGCCGCGTCTTCATCTGTGCGTCGACCGGCAACACCTCGGCGTCGATGGCCGCGTACGCGGCCCGGACCGGCGCGCGCGCGATCGTCGTGGTTCCATCGGGCGCCGGGCGCGCGCAAGGGGTACCTCCGGAGATCGCGATGAACAAGCTGTCCCAGGCGCTGATGTATGGCGCCAAGGTGGTCGCGCTCAAGGGCAACTTCGACCACGCCCTGGAGACCGTGCGCGACCTTACGAGCCACTACCCTGTCGCCCTGATGAACTCGGTCAACCCCGACCGGATCGAGGGACAGAAGACCGGGGCTTTCGAGATCGTCGACGATCTGGGCGATGCGCCCGACTACCTGCTGCTGCCCGTCGGCAACGCCGGCAACATCACCGCCTACTGGAAGGGATTCCGGGAGTACCAGGCGGCCGGCCGATCGACGCGCTTGCCGCGCATGGTGGGTGCGCAGGCGGACGGAGCGGCGCCCATCGTCAACGGGGCGCCGGTCGCCGAACCGCGCACCGTCGCGTCGGCGATCCGGATCGGCAACCCCGCCTCATGGGAGGGCGCCACGTCGGCGCGCGACGAGTCGGGAGGGATGATCGCCGCGGTGACCGACACCGAGATCCTCTCCGCGCAGATCCGGTTGGCCGACAGCGAGGGTCTGTTCGCCGAGCCTGCGTCGGCCGCGCCGCTGGCGCTCCTGTTCCGGCTCGTGCGCGAGGGCAAGGTTCAGAAGGACGCGACCGCGGTCGTCGTCCTGACCGGCTCAGGGCTCAAAGACCCTGACGCGGCGCTGAAAAATGTCGAACCGCCCATTGAACTGGACGGAGACGCGCGCACACTCGCTAAGGTCTTGAAGCTGTGAGACGGCGATGCGCATAAAGGTTCCCGCCTCCATCGCCAACATCGGTCCAGGCTTCGACTGCATGGCTATGGCGATCGACCTCTGGCTCGAGGTCGAGGCCAACGAGGCCGAGCGGCCCGGCTGGGACTACGAGGGCGAGGGCGCCGACTACCTCTACGCGCACGAGAACCCGTTCACCCGTCTGAACATGAAGGGCCGTGTCCGGAGCGAGATCCCGATGGGCGTCGGCCTGGGCAGCAGCGCGGCGTCGAGGCTCGCGGCGTCCGCGCTGAGCAGCCCGTGGGACGTCAAGAGCCACGTCGTCGACGCCGGCGCGGACGAGGGCCACTACGACAACGTCGCCGCATCGGCGGCGGGCGGAATCCGGATCGTGTCCGAGAAGGTCGATGAGAAGCTCCCCAATCCGGGCTGGGGCGTCGCGCTGTTTATCGCGCATCAACCGTTGCCGACCGAGAAGGCGCGCTCCGTACTTCCGTACGAGGTCCCCCTCGGCGACGCCACGTTCAACGCGGCAAGGACCGCGCTGCTGGTGAGAGCAATCACCTCCAAGCGTCCGGGCCTGCTCGGCGAGGCGCTCCGCGACCGGCTGCACCAGCCCCATCGCCTCCACCTGTACCCGTGGGTCGAGGAGGTGATCCACGTCGCCGAGGCCGCCGGCGCATACGGCGCCGCGATCTGCGGCGCGGGACCGAGCGTGTTTGCGTTCTGCGCACCGTCGCAGGCGAACCGCATCGCCAACGCGATGGAGGAATCGCACCCGCTGCGCGGCCGCGCGTTGGTGACGCGCATCACCGACAAAGGCATGTTCCGCACGCTTTGATCGTCCAGAAGTACGGCGGTACCTCTGTTGGGTCCGCCGCGCGCATCAAGCGGGTCTCAGCGCGAATCGCCCAAACGGTCAAGAACGGCCAGCAGGTCGTGGCGGTCGTCTCCGCGATGGGCCACACCACCGACCGGCTCATCGCGCTCGCGGAGAGCGTGAATCCCGAGCCGCCGGCACGCGAGCTGGACATGCTCGTGGCCAACGGCGAGACGATCACCGCGCCGCTGGTCGCGATGTGCCTGCAGGGGATGGGCGTGCCGGCGGTCTCGCTGTCGGGCGCGCAGGCCGGCGTGCGCACTAGCGAGCACCACTCGCGAGCGCGCATCCGCGACATCAAGCCCGACCGAATCGTGGACGCGCTGCGCAAGAAACAGGTCCCGATCGTCGCCGGATTTCAGGGCGTGACCGAGGACCTCGAGATCACGACACTGGGTCGCGGCGGCTCAGACACCACCGCCGTAGCGCTTGCAGCCGCGCTGCGGGCCGACTCGTGCGAGATCTACACGGACGTCGACGGCATCTTCACCGCCGACCCGCGGGTCGTGAAGTCCGCGCGCAAGCTCGCCTACATCCAGTACGACGAGATGCTCGAGCTCGCCGCGGTTGGAGCGCGCGTGATACATCCACGTGCCGTTGAGATCGGTGAGCTGTACGGCGTGCCGATCCACGTGCGGTCGAGCTTCCGCGATGGCGTGGGTACGATGATCGTCGCCGAGGTCCCGATGGAAGATCGCCAACGCGTGCGCGGCGTCGCGCAAGAAACCAACGTCGCGAAGATCACCGTGATCGGCGTGCGCGACCGACCCGGCGTGGCCGCGACCATCTTCGAGCCGCTCGCCAACGCCGGCATCTCGGTCGACGTCATCGTGCAGAACATCGGGCGCTCGGGTCGCACCGACCTCACGTTCTCGGTCGCGGAGTCAGACCTGAAGGCCGCGGAGAAGCTGGTCAAGGCGGCCGCGAAAGAGGTTGGCGCCACGAGGGTCCAGTCCGCCGGTGGAATCGCCAAGCTGTCGGTGGTGGGCACCGGCATGCTCGGTACGCCTGGCATCGCGGCCCGCATGTTCCGCGCCCTCGCGGATGCCGGCATCAACATCGAGATGATCAGCACGTCCGAGATCCGCATCACATGCCTCGTTTCGCGCAACCAGGTCGATCGAGGCGTGCGGATCCTGCACAAGGCCTTCGAGCTCGATCAAGAGCTCGCCTAAGCAGCTCCGATGCCTGTAAACGTTGCCATCGTCGGCCCGCAGGGGGCCGGCAAGACGACGCTCTTCAACGCCCTCACCGCGGGACGCGGCGCGGATGGCGTGGGCATGGTCGACATCCCCGATGAACGCCTCGACCGGCTCGCCGTGGCGGTCAAGCCCCAGAAGAAGACAGCCGCCCAGGTGCGGGTGGAGGATTCGCCGCCAGGCAGCCGCGCCCAGCGTGTCGCGTTCGCGCGCCAGGCGGACGTCCTGCTGAAGGTCGGTCGCTGCTTCGGTCCCGATCCCGAGCCGGCGACCGAGCTCGAGGAGTTCGCGCTCGACCTCGTGCTGGCCGACCTGGCGTCGGTCGAGAAGCGTCTCGAGGTGGTAGGCAAAGAAGCGCGCGCGGGAAAGAAGGACGCGGAGGAGGAAACCGCGGTGCTGACGAGGGCGAAGGAGCATCTCGACGCCGGCAAGCAGCTGCGCACCCTCGAGCTCGAGGCCGACCAGCGCGCGCTGCTGCTCGCGATCTTCCCCGTCACCCTAAAGCCCGCGGTCTATGTGGCCAACGTGGCCGAAGCGCTCCTGCCGAAGGGCGGCGAGCCTGCCCAAAAGGTCGAGAAGCTCGCGGCCTCCGACGGCGCGCCGATCATCGTTATCTCGGCGCAGCTGGAGGCCGAGCTCGCCGAGCTCGATCCAGGTGAGCAGGCGGAGATGCGGGCCGGCTACGGCATCGACGAGTCAGGCCTCGGCCGGGTCGCGCGCGCGGTATGGACCGCCGGTGGCCTGATCACCTACTTCACGGCGGGCGAGCCCGAAGTCCGCGCGTGGCCGTGCGAGAAGGACGCGCCCGCGCCCATCGCCGCATCGAAGATCCACACCGATTTCGAGAAGCACTTCATCCGCGCCGAGGTCACGTCGGTGGATGAGCTGGTCGCCGCGGGATCGATGGAGGCGTTGCGCGCGGCGGGCAAGCTCCGGATCGAGGGCCGCGACTACCGCGTGAAGGACGGTGACGTCATCTTCTTTCGGATCGGCAGGTGAGGCAGCCTCCCTAGAGAACGCCGTACGCCTTTCGCGTCTGGCGCTGCAGCAGGAACACGAACACGGGGATGCCGATCAGGACCAGCGACCACGCCCCCGCGACGATGACCGCGATGAGCCATCCCCACCACTTCCTGCCCCGCAGGCCGTAGAAGGCGGCGCCGTGCAGGCCGGCCGCGGTGACCTCGAACGTGAAGACCGCGGCAAAGTAGATCACGAGAAACGCGGACGCGTTCTTCGTCAGGCCGGTGTTGACCAGCGTCTGCTCGAGCTGCCCGCGCCCTACCGGCGACGCCGCCAGCGCGGCCGTTTGCGTCACGTTGACGAGCCAGAAGATCGCCCCGGCGGCGAAAAGGTAGGGAAGCCAGCGGAGCACTGGGCTGGGCGTGGGACCGGGTGGGCTGTTTCTCAAGATTTGCCGCCAAATCGCTTGACAGCAACAACATTCGGGGTTATAACTTCACCCGGGACACAACATATCGTAGCCCACATCTCAGCAGGTTGAGTCCCACGGCCCAACGACAGGCAGGCGGACCCCTTTCCCCAGTCGCACCCCACGACCCAGAACCAGCTCCCCCAGCCGCCTGCCTGTCCTGATCATCCCCACCTCGCCGAGCATCGCCCTCTTAGACTTGCAGATCGATGAGTCGCAAGGGAAAGAAGCGCGCGAAGGCGAAATACCGCCAGCCGATGCGGCCGCCCGGGCCGCTGACTCCTGCCGCCGGCGGCTCGGTCTCGGCAGTCCAGACAGGCGCCCCCCAGCGCAGCGTTTCCCAGGCCCGGGTCGGTGGAGACCAGGCGCTAGTGCGCGCGGTCGAGTTGTCTCTGGGTGGCCAGAACCAGATCGTCAAGAGCCGCGGGGGCCGGTTCACGGTCCAGTCGACGGATCCCTCCATCCCGCTCGACAGGGTCCCTTACTTCACGAAGGACCTGACGCGGCTCCTGGTCGTCGGTTTCGCGATGGTGGTGTTGCTGGGGGTTGGCTCGCTTACGGTGCCTCTGATCGTCAAGTAATCGGATAGGCTTCCGGTCGCCATGTCAGTACGGACTAACGACTCCGGGCAGCTCGCCGTCAAGGAATCACTCCACCGGCGCAAAGGTCACTCCCAGGATCACAAGCATCCGGTCAACGTTGTCCATCACGAGGAGGCGACGTTCGGTGAGCGGCTCGCCGACAAAATCTCCACCGGAATCGGCTCGTGGCCATTTCTGATCATCCAGACGGTCGCAGTCGCCACCTGGATGATCGGCAACGCGATTCTCTTCTTCAACTTCGACCCCAAACCCTTCATCCTCCTGAACCTTCTGTTCTCCATCCAGGCGGCTTACACCGGCCCGGTGCTGCTCCTTGCGGGCAACCGCCAGGCCCAGAAGGACCGCCTGACCCTCGAGCACGCGGCGCACGAGGCAGACAAGGCGGACCACCAGAACGTCCAGATCCTGAAAGCTATCGAGCACAACACAGAGGTCACGATCCAGATCCTTCGCCACGTCGAGTCGCTGGTGTCCGGACACATTGCAGATGACGCCGCGAGGGACACGGCAAGACAGGCGCCGCCGACCCAACCGTAAACTCACGCCGTGAGGGTCATCCTCTTCACGGGGAAGGGGGGCGTCGGCAAGACGTCCGTCGCCGCCGCGACCGCT
>DASZJK010000094.1:0-4514 GCA_035948155.1 Candidatus Dormiibacterota bacterium | reverse complement strand
ACGCCCTGTGCTTGAAGCTCACGAATGACGCCCGCGTAGCCAGAAGCGTCCGCGAAGGCGCCGTGGACCAGAACAACGGTGGGGCTCGTACTCATGATCGACTCCCATCACTTTTGGCGTGACTCGAGTCTTTGAGCCGTGTTCGCAGGCGACATCACTCGATCGGGTGATGCGAAAGCCGAGCGCCGGTTCGCCCGCTGCCTGTTGCCGGCGACGGCGGAACAGCTCACGCGATCGAGTGATGTCGGCGGGAGGCCCGGGCCGCCATTGTGGCGCACAGCGCCCGCCGTGAACGCGATCGGCTGCGTGTCAACCGCCGTATCGGACAGGGTCTTCGGAAGGGAGCAGGTCCATGATCGCCACACGTCGATTCCTGACGAAGTTCCGCTCTGCCGCCGCGGTGATGCTGGCGGTCCTGCCGTCGTCTTTGTCCCACGGCTGGCCCATGTGCAAGGATCCCCGCAGGGCGCTGGCCCTCGCCCGACTATCGTGCTCGTCCACGGCGCGTGGGCCGATGCCTCGAGCTGGGATGGCGTGATTCCGTTGCTGCAACACGACGGACTCACCGTCGTCGCGCCGCCCAATCCCCTCCGGGGCCTGACCTCCGATGCGGCCTACCTGGCCCGACCCGCGCCGAAGCACTCACAGAACCAAAGGAGACAGAACCACATGCCGATGATCGACGTGTACGCCCGCTCGGGCACGTTCACCGACAAACACCAGCTGGCGGTCGACCTCGCAACAACCCTGATGAAGATCGAGGGCGTGCCCGACATCCCCATGTTCCGTAAGAACACCGCAGCATTCGTCCACGAACTGCCTGGGGACGGCTTCGGCAACGTCGACGGTGACAACAGCTACGTCCGCGTCCAGGTCCTCACCAACGCTGGCGCACTCGATCGTGACAAGCAGCTCGCCGTCGTCGCCCAGTTCACCGAACTCATCGCCGCTGCCGCCGGTGACCAGACGATCAGCGAGCGGACGTGGGTCCTGCTGACGGAGGCGGTAGAGGGCGGCTGGGGCCTGGCAGGGCACGCCAACACCAACGCAGAGTTGGTGCAAGCCGCTCGCGACCAGCTAGCGCAACTAGCGGCCAACTCGCCGCAGAGCTAGCTAGTAGGGCTGTCGGATGCGGGAGGGTACTGCTCGACGACGCGGGCTAGGTTCACTCTCGAATTCACGCCGAGCTTCTCGAACACGTGTCGAAGGTGGGTGTTGACCGTGTGGGGTGAGACGAACAAGCGGACGCCGATGGCACGGTTGGTGAAACCTTCGGCGGCGAGCCGTGCAACATGTTGCTCGGCGTCGGTGAGCGCGTCCCATCCGATCGTCGGCCTGTCCAGCGACAGAATTCGTCGCCGCACTCCGAGCTCGCGCAGTCGTCGGCGCACTCTGGCTGCGTCGCGGGTGGCACCGGCCGCGACGGTGATCTCGAGGGCCCGGTTCAGCGCGTCGATCGCGTCGGCCCGTGCTTGGTTGGTCAGGTGTGCACAACCGACGTCCTCGAGTGCGGCGGCCAGGGCCAGGGGGCGGGGGCCGGACTCAAGTAGAGAGACCGCGTAAGCCAGATCGTCGACGGACTCGTTGAGCAGGCCGCGGCAGTGTGCAGCAATGGCTTCCAGCGTTCGCACGTTCGGGTTGAGCTGGTGACGGTGTTCGGCGAGGGTCGTCGCCGCCCGCGCGAGTTCCTCGTCTCCGGCGGCAGCCGCGATCCGCACGAGGTGGGGATCGTCCGCGATTTCGACGGGAAACAGGGGAAAGAGGTCGAGGCGTTCCTCTTTGCCGAGTGCGCACAACCATCCGTGGGCCTCTTCAGGACCCGTGGTCGCTGCGGCATGTAGGGCGAGGTACCACGCCGCGTGCCTGCGTACGGCGGGCGCGCTTGTGTTGAGCATGATCTTGGCGATGGCGGCGACGTCGCTGGCTGCCCGTTCCTCGCCGCGATGAAGCTTCACCCGTCCGAGTGCGGCGAGGGAGCCTGCGTCCAGGATGCCGACGATAAGGTGGGCGTCTGCGGGGGTGAATCGACCCTCGAGTGCGACGTTCGCTTCGTCGAGGCGGCCCATCTGCAGCAGATGCCGGCCCCGCCAGCACTCAAACATGTGCACGGCCCAATTTTGTCTGTCGCGTTGGGCCGCGGCGAGGCCCTCGTCGGAGACTGCGGCTGCTTCGTCTACGCGATCGAGCGCGTCGAGGATCCACGAGCGATAGTTGTGCGCGAGGCGCTCCCGCGGGTCGTCTACGCCGACGATGCGTCGCCGCTGGATGTCGTCGAGAAGGACGAGTGAACGGCCGAATTGGCTTGTTTGATACGCGATGCCGGACAGGCCGATCTCGAAGGTGTAGCGCGCGGAAGGGTCGGTGCCGGCGTTGATCCCGGCTGACACCTCGGGCTGGGCCGCGAGAGCGTCTTCGAGTCGCCCGGCGACGATGAGGTTGTGAAACAGCGACGCGAGTGCCCGCGCGCGCATGTCGGGCGGTAGGCCGGGGAGTGCGAGGGCTTGTCGGAGGTTCTCTGCGCGCACATCAGCCGACAGCGTGAACATGCCGGCGATCCCGATGCGTACTTCGGCTTCCTGCTCGGCTGGCAGGGTCTGCCGGAGCGCGGTGTCGGCGAAGTCCCGGGCCTCCTCGCCACGGCCGGCCGCGAACAGCGAGATCGTTCGGCGGGCGACCAGCGGGCCTCGCATCGGGTGACGGTCCGGTGCCAGCTCAAGTGCTCGACTCGCGATGTCGGCCGAGGAACTCGGGTCGGTGATGCCGAGCGCCTCGGCGGCGGCGGCAAGAATGCGGATGGCGCCGTCGTCGTTGAACTCGGCGCTGTCGGCAAGCTGGCTAGTCACCTCGACGGGGAGCGCCCCGCCGGCGAGAAGGACGTCGGCGGCTTGCCGATCGAGGGCCCGCCTCGCGGCGACGGCGACGAGGTTGCGGATGGCGTCGCGGGTGAGGTCGTGCTGGAAGGCGAGCTTGTTGCCGACGGAGACGAAGATTCCGCCGTCGATGACCTCCTGGATGGGCTCAAGGAGTTCCGCGACCGGAAGTTCGGCCAGCGCAGCGATCTGCTCGAGAGTGAATTGCCTTCCGAGCGACGCCGCAACCGATGCGACACGGGAAGCGATGGGCGTCAGCCGGGCCAGCCGCTGCCGGAGCCCTACCTCGACGCGGTGCGGAACGCGCGACTCGATTAGTCCGGCGCGCCTGGCCTGGTAGCTCACCAGGGCCTCGTCGCGCAGCCCGACCAGGAGGTCGACGAGCAGGAACGGGTTCCCCTGGACCCCGGCCAGCATGGCCAGCAGGGTGCGGTCCGGCGGGGCACCCAACACATCCCACGCGATCTGCGCTACCGCGGCGTCGTCCAGGGGTGCGAGGGAGATGGTTTCCGCGCCGTCGGCGACGAGCTCGGCCAGGGTACGGATGATCGGCGGCGACCCTTGCTGTGGACGTGCGGCCAAGAACCATGCGATCGGCAGCGATGCCAGCCAGTTCGGAAGCATTCGCAGCGCGAACGCACACCCTGGGTCTGCCCAATGCAGATCGTCCAGGCACACCAGCAGCGGCGCTCGCAATGCCGCACGCTCCAGCAGCGATTGGAAGTCCTGTAGCAGCCAGAACAGCTCCTCCTGTGAGGACTCCCGGCTGCTCAGCGCGGTCCGCGAAATGAGCGGATCGTCGCCCCCGAGCAACGCCTCCATCAAGGCCGCCAGGGCGATCGGACTGTGCCCAGGATCCGCGGCGCCGATCCCTGTCCGGAACCCCATTGCGCGGGCCCGTGCCGTCGCGGCCGCCAGCACGCTCGTTTTGCCCAGACCCGCCGCACCCTCGACGATCACAACTCTGCCGACGCCGGTGCGGACGGTGTCCAGCTCCCGCGCAATGGTTGCTAGGTGGTCGTCACGGCCTCGCAGCGGCGGTGACGTGCGTTCAAGCCTCATCACCGCGCCCCTTCCGGCGAGCCACCCCGATGCCTGTGCGCCGCACCGGCTTGCCCGCATTCACTAAGGACACCATATTCGTCATACCAGGCAACGAAACCTGCCCCGATCGCACGGAATCGTTTGCCGCTCCTCCGGATTCATCGCCTGCACCAGACGTGCTGTCGACGGCGCTGCGGGCGGTCCGCCTAGCCGGGCACACGGTCGCGGCGCCGCCGAGACAGATTCAGTGCAGTAACAGGCAGCTATCGCCCGCCGCAGTGGAAATTAGAGGGTTCCGCCGATCTGTCGACAAGTCCCGTCCGGATCGGAGTTGGGAAGACATCACTCGGTTGAGTGATGTCCCGTCCTTCGCGAAGATCCAGTGTCGTTTCGTGGGCGGCGGAGCGCCTCGCGGGGCCGCCTGTCAATGGATACGCAAGCCCTACCGGCAGACCACTGCGCCGGTCCGACTCAAGCAGGTGTGGCTCCTCATGACCGAAACCGCTCTGACGATCGACGTGTACGTCAGTCCGCTGCGCCCGTACGCCGGTAGCCCTGCTCAGGGTCCAGGCGACGACCCGAACTGGTCACCGATGAGCA
>DASZJK010000093.1:0-10677 GCA_035948155.1 Candidatus Dormiibacterota bacterium | reverse complement strand
GATCTCTCCCTCGATCCTCGACGCCTGGGCGACTGGCCCGACCAGCTCGGACTCACGCCTGGCGCGCGGCGACGAGGATAGAGCCAGCATCGCCACTGCCTCGAGCAGGTTCGTCTTGCCCTGCCCGTTCGCCCCGATGAACACGTTGACGCCCGGCCCGGGCGCCAGGTCGAGCTGCGAGTAGTTGCGGTGGTTGCGAAGACGTAGGCTGCGAAGGACCAATCGCCCTCCGCGCTAGGACATTGCGACTCGCACAGGCATGATCACGTAGAGGTAGTGCTCCTTGCCCGGCGGTCGCATGAGCCCCGGGCTGAGAGGACCGTCGAACAAGAGCTCGACCTCGTCCTCTCCGATCACACCGAGGGCGTCCAGGACGTAGCGGGCATTGAAAGCGATCTGGATGTCGGAGCCGTCCACGTTGGCGTTGATGTCGGCCTTGCTGTCGCCGACCTCGTTGGTGGTGGCCGATAGCGTCAGCGCACCGGACTGGGCCTTGACGCGGATGACGTTGGCGCTGTCCCGCGCGAAAAGGGAAACAGCACGAACGGTCTGGGTGAGCTCGCTCGTCGGCACGCGAACCGTGGTCGAGCTCTTGCTGGGGATAACCTGTGCATAGTTTGGATACTTTCCGTCGATAAGCCTCGAGGTCAGCTCGGAGCTGCCGGCGCGGAAGAACACCTGGTTGCGGGCCTTGGAGATGATCACCTCGACCTTCCCCGGCTCGCCTTTCAAAACCCGCGACAGCTCGGCAAGCGCGCGAGCCGGCACGATAAGGCTCGCCGCGAGGTCGCTGGGCGCCGATGCCGCCAGCTTGCGCACGGCAAGGCGGTGACCGTCCGTCGCGGCCAGGGTCAGGTTTGGGCCCTCGACCTGAACCAGGACGCCGGTGAGCACCGGGCGCGCCTCGTCGGTGGAGGCTGCCATCTGGGTCTGCTCCACGGCGGTGACCAGGTCGTCCAGCGCTACCTCGAGCCGGTCGCCTTCATCCGGCCGCGGACCAGGCGGAAACTCTTCCGCCTCGATGCACTTGATGTGGGTGTCGAACCGCGCGCAGCGCAGGTTGAGCGACTGCGTCGGCGCGTCGAGCGTCATCTCGAGGTCGTCGTCGGGCAGGGTGCCGACGAAGTCTGTGAGCAAGCGGGCCGGGGCGGTGGTCGAGCCTTCGACCGAGACCTCGGCGGGGACGACTTTGCGGATGCCGATCTCCAGGTTGGTCGCGGTCAGCGCCAGGCCTTCGGACGTCGTCTCGATGAGGATGTTGTTGAGGATGGGCAGCGTCGTGCGGCTCGAGATCGCTCGCGACACGACCTGCAGCGCCTGACCAAGGACAGCAGGCCTACAAGTGACTTTCATCTGTGAAGTCATCAGCTTGGCATTCACGAAAGTTGTCCCCCGTTGTAAGTGATCTTCTTGATTGAAACCATTCGTAACCGATAACAGTAAGCGCTGTGCAAGGTGTGGATGTCGAGATCATTTACAGGCCGAAATGACCAGTGCATAAGCTCTGGGGAATGGTACTGAGGACCAGGCTGCGTTGTGGATTTGCGGGGGAGCTGAGCGGGGCTTGCGTTTTGCCAAAAGCTAATCCCAACCCTTTTCTCAAAAGTTGTTGAAAAGGTCACTGGACGTACAACTTCTCGCGGATCGCCTGGACCTCATAGCGCAGGCGCTCGTCCTCTTTCAGCTCGTTGGCGATCTTTTCAATGGAGTGGAGCGCGGTCGTGTGGTCGCGACCTCCAAACGCCTTGCCGATGGCGGGCAGTGACGACGGCGTCTCTTCGCGTACCAGGTACATGGCGACCTGGCGCGGAAAGACGATGTGCTTGTCCCGGCGCTTGCCCTTCATGTCGTCGAGCGTGACGTTGTAGTAGTCCGCGACCAGTGCCTGGATCCGCTCGACGTTGATCGGTTTGCGCGTGCCGGCCGGGATGATGTCGGAAAGGAGCCGCGCCGCCTCGTCCTCGTCAACCTGGCGCTGGTGCACCGCTGCGAAGGCCTGTACGCGGGTCAGGGCACCCTCGAGCTCGCGGATGTTCCGCTGGACTTTGTGGGCGATAAAGCTCAGGACCTCCTCCGGGATCAAGCTTGCGGCGTTGCCTAGCTTGGAGTGAAGGATGGCGAGGCGGGTCTCGAAGTCTGGCGGCTGGATGTCGGCGATGAGGCCCCACTCGAAACGTGAGCGCAACCTGTCCTCCAGCGTCGGGATTTCCTTCGGCGGACGGTCGGACGAGATGACGATCTGTTTGTTGATCTCGTGGAGGGCATTGAACGTGTGGAAGAACTCTTCCTTGGTGCGGTCCTTTCCCGCCAGGAACTGCACGTCGTCGATCAGCAGCACGTCGACGGTGCGGTACTTGTGCCGGAACTCACCCATGCGCGCGGTGGCGATGGAGCTGATCACCTCGTTGGTGAACTGTTCCGAGGTGAGATACACGACGCGCTTCCGGGGGAACCGATCGTGCACCTCGTGACCTATGGCGTGCATCAGGTGGGTCTTGCCGAGCCCTACTCCTCCATAAAGGAACAGCGGGTTGTAGCTGTCGCCTGGAGCTTCGGCGACAGCTTTGGCGGCGGCGTGCGCGAACTGCGAGTTGTGACCGACGACGAATGACGAGAACCGGAATCGCGCGTTGAGCTCCGAGGGTGCGACTCCAGCAACCTCGACTACCGGCTCGTTTCCATTCTCGTGTCCGTTTTCCGACCCGTGGTCGTCGTCGTCGAACAGCGTGTGAGCGGGACGGTGGCCCGACGACGCGATCACGAAATCGATGTCGACCTCAGAACCGGTGACTGCCTGGAGCGTTTCCTGGATCAGGCCGGAGAAACGGTCCTCGAGCCAGTCTTTGGCCAGCTTGCTGGGCACCCCGATGCGAAAAGTCCCGCCGTCGGCGGATACGACGGACGTGTTCTTCAGCCACATGTCGTAGGTGCGTTTGGCGAGCTGAAAGCGGAGCTCCTCCTGCACCTGCGACCAGATCTGGTCCTGGTTCAAGCCACCACCTCCCATGCGTCCCACAGACCCGCCGAAGACCCTGTGGACTCCGCCGCACAGCCTTCTGCAAATCCTGTGGACAAACTGCGCTTAACCTTGTCGCCGTCGGTGGCCGCGTGCTCGCCCGGGCTGCGACCCCAAGATCGCGCTCCCGGCGACCGCGGATTCAACCGAAGCTCCTCGAGCATGAGCTCCGCCTCCTTGGTGCCTGTGGAAAAGAGCGGAGTGGATTTCCACAGGTTGGCGGCTCCGACCCGTCCGAAATCCCCTATCCGGTCGTTCCCGAAATATGGAAGCGCTGCTGTTCGACTAAGTGTTGCTTACTTGTCGGATTTGCTGTAACCGAGTGGCGCAATTCGTACTGGATCTGTGCTTTGGCGCGGTAGGCCTTTGGCTTCCGGCCGGGGACTATAACACTGGCCTGTGGATACCGCAAGGCCAGTGAAGCCATGATGAAGTGATAGAGCCGGTATCACCGGTGGCCGATCGGACGTCCGGTACACTGGCGCGATCAAACGGACCTATCAACCCAAGAAAAGGTATCGCCGGCGCGTCCACGGCTTCCTGCGCCGGATGAGCACCAGAGGCGGGGTCAGCGTGCTCCGCAATCGCCGCCGCAAGGGTCGCCAGCGGCTGGCCTAGGCCAGCTTTTCTACAGGTGAAGCGCCGTTCGCGGCTGCGACGCCGCTCGGACTTTTCGGCCGCCATGGACGGCCGGCGATTTCACGAGGGGCGGGGGCTCGTCGGCCTGGCCGTTCCCGGCGAGGCCAAGGACGCCGGCGAGGGCGGGGTCCGTATCGGGGTGACCGTCAGCCGCAACATCAAGGGCGCGGCTGAGCGAAACCGCGTCCGGCGCCGGCTGCGCGAGGCGGCCCGGGCGGAGATGCTCGCGCACGATTCGCCCCTGCGTCAGGGGGGAATACGATATGACGTGGTCCTGATCGCCCGCCCGGCTGCGCTCGAGATGTCGTTCGCCGACCTGAGGGCGGAGGCTTCGCAGGCAGCGCTCAGGCTCGCGCACACCAAGGCATGACGAAGCTGCTGCTACTCCTGATCCGCGGTTATCAACTCTCTTTTTCCAGGATCCTGCCGCCTGCGTGCCGCTACTACCCCTCGTGCTCGCAGTACACGTACGAGGCAATCGAGCGCTACGGCTGGCTGAGGGGAACGTGGATGGGCGCCGCCCGGATAGCCCGCTGCCACCCCTTCGCCCGCGGCGGCTACGACCCGGTTCCCTGAGATGCCGATGTTTCTGAGCTCGATCACGGACTTCTTCAGTTTCCTCAAGCCCGTCCACGACGCGTGGTGGGCGATCTTCGGCGTCACGCTCCAGACCGCGCTCGGGTTCATCTACAACAACCTGGTCGGGGTGCCCGCCGTTGCCACCATCGGCGCCTACGGCGTGGCGATCATCGTGCTCACGATCATCATCCGGGTGCTGCTGTCCCCCCTGCAGCAGTTCCAGCTCGTCACCCAGCGCAAGACGATGGTCGAGCAGCGCAAGCTCGCGCCGCAGGTGGGGGAGCTGCGCAAGAAGTACAAGAAGGACCCCCAGCGCCTGAACACAGAGATGATGAAGCTCTACCAGGAGCACGGGGTGAACCCGCTCGGCGGCCTCGTCGGATGTCTCCCGCTGATCGTCCAGCTGCCGATCCTGACGGCGCTGTACTACGTCTTCACGGGCTTCGCGCGCAGCAACCACGTGATCGCGCACTTCCTGTTCGTGCCGAACCTGAACGAGAACCCGGCGCACCACCTGCTGATCGCAGGCGTGCCCTTCGTGCCGGTCCCGGCCTACATCGTCTTTCCGTTGCTTGCTGCGGCCACGACCTTCATCCAGTCGAAGATGCTGCAGATGCCGGCGCCGATGAACCCCACAGACCAGGAGCTTCAGACCCAGCAGATGCAGCGGACGATGGTGCTGATCTCGCCGCTGATGATCGCCTGGTTCGCCCTCAACGTCCCCGCCGGCCTGGGCCTTTACTGGTTCGTCGGGAACTGCGTCAGTATCATTCAGCAGAGCTTCGTCGTCGGGTGGGGAAACCTCTGGCCTTCGAGGGCCAAACCGCTTCCTGGCGTCGCACCGTCCCTTCCCGCTTCGAGCAAGGGATCGCCGAACAAGTTGCCCCAGGGCGGCCCGGCCCGAAAGAACGGACCCGCCCCCAATGCGAACGGCCCGAGCCCGGACAAGGCCCTGAACAAGCCGCTGAACAAGCAAAAGAAGGCAAAGAACAAGCCAAGGAGTGATCTGAATTGAAATCGGCTGAAGGTCGCGGCCGGACCCTGGACGAGGCCGTGGATGCGGCGCTGATCGAGCTGCAGGAGAGCCGCCGCAACGTGGACGTCAGGATCCTCAGTGAGACGGTCGAGGAGACCGTGGTCGAGGTGACGGTGATGGACCAGAGCGCGCCGGCCGCAGGGGCGGCGGTCGCACCCGCCAACGGCAAGGCCGAGACCGCCCGGACGCTGGTCGAAGGGCTCCTCAAGCACATGGGCGTGCGCGCCCAGGTCAGCGTGCGGGCTGGATCCGACCCGATCACGCTCGACATCAGCGGCCGCGACCTCGGCGCCCTGATCGGCTGGCGGGGCGAAACGCTGCGCGCGCTGCAGTCGGTCACGAACGTCATGGTGGGCAAGCACCTCGCCGAGGGCGAGCGGGTGATCGTCGACGTGGAGCGGTACCGGCAGCGACGCGAGCACACGGTGCGCGAGATCGCGATGCGGGCGGCGCGCCAGGTCAAGATGACCGGGGACGCGATCACGCTGGACGCGATGCAGCCCTTCGAGCGCCGCGCCATCCACCTCGCCCTCGAGGGCGATCCCGACGTGACCAGCTCGAGCATCGGCGAGGAGCCCGACCGACGGGTCGTCGTCGGGCCGCGCAAGCCGGCCGAGGCCTGACGTCCACCAACGGCGGCTCGCCCGCGCGCGCCGCGAAGCGCATCCGCCGCGCGATCGCTCTCGTCAACTCGGTCGCCGACGAGGCCGGTGACGAGGAGCTGACGCCGACCGAGATCGCCGAGGCGATCCGCGATTGCCTCGAGCTGGAAGAGGTCGATTCGGTGCCCAACGTCCGCCGCTACCTGGGCGAGGCGCTCGACGCGGTCTCGGACGGGATGCCCGCCGACTTCGTCGCGATGACGTTGTATGCGGCGCTGGGCGCCCTGCGCGAAGGCGGCTCTTCCTAGATCGGTCGGTTCCTATACTGACCGTCCCATGTCCTTCTCCCCGCCGGTGCATCGTCTGCCGGGCGGAGCCAGGATGATCGTCGAGGCGATGCCCGAGCGGCAGTCGGCCAGCGTGGTCCTGATGTTCGCCGGGGGCTCTCGACTCGAGGACGACCGCCTCGCCGGCGTCTCCCATTTCATCGAGCACCTCTACTTCAAAGGCACTGCGCGCCGGCCCACCTCCAAGGAGATAGCCGACGCGATCGAGGGCGTGGGCGGTTTCATCAACGCGTCGACGGACAAGGAGCTCACGGCTTACTGGGCGCGCGTTCCTTCCGAGCACATCAGCCTCGGCCTCGACGTCCTGTTCGACATCGTCAGCAACTCTCGGCTCGACCCCGCCGACGTGGAGCGCGAGCGCATGGTGATCCTCGAGGAGCTCCGCATGTACCAGGACCAGCCGCAGGACCTCGTCCAGAATCTGTTTGAGGAGCTCATCTGGCCCGGTCATCCTTTGGGCCGCGACATAGCCGGCACCGAGGAATCGGTGTCAAGAATCGACCGCGACGACATCCTCGAGTACGCGGACGCGCACTATCGCCTGCCGAATCTGGTCATCGGCGCGGCGGGCGCGCTCGACGTTCCGGCAACCATCGCCGACGTGAGGCGCAACCTTTCGTTGCGCGCGGATCTCGACGGCGCGATGAGTGCATCATCCCCCGGCCCGCTCGACGGTCCGCGCGTGCTCGTTCGTCGTCGCAACACGGAGCAGGCGCACATCTGTCTGGGGACGCGCGCGTTCAGCTATCTGCACCCGGACCGATACGCATTCGACCTGTTGAACACGGTGCTGGGTGAGGGCATGAGCTCGCGGCTCTTCCTCAACATCCGCGAGCGCCTGGGTCTCGCCTACGACGTCCACAGCTTCACCCAGAAGCACCGCGACACCGGATACCTCGGTGTCTACATCGGCGTCGATCCGAAGAAGGCGGTCGACGCGGTGAACGCGGTGATGGCGGAGCTGCGCAGTCTCGCCGATGCCGACGTTGCCCCCGAAGAGCTTGCGCGGGCCAAGGAGTTCACCAAGGGCCGCCTGCGGCTCGAGCTCGAAACTACAAACGGCGTCGCGTTCTGGCTGACGTACCAGGAGTCGCTGCTCGGGGAGATCAAGACGATCGAAGACGAGCTGGCCCTGGTCGACGCGGTCACGGCGGCCGACGTCCGGCGCAGCGCGCAAGAACTTATGCGCGCTCCGATGCAGATGTCGGTGATCGGGCCGTTCACCCGCGACGGAGGGTTCCGGCTGGCTATCGGCGCCTAGGCTGCAGGCCTGGCGGGCGTGGCCGGCGCACTCGCCCCGACCGCGGTCGAACCGGTCTCCAGCACCGGCATCTTGTCGTAGATGTTGCCGAACTTGTCCAGCGGCCAGATCCGGAACCAGGCCTTGCCGTCGATCCGGTCACGGCTGATCGGACCGAAGAAACGCGAGTCCTGGGAGCGGTTTCGATTGTCGCCCATGACGAAGTACTCGTTCGCGGCGATGACCGCTTCGGCGCCCCCGTTCCATGTGCCGTCGATCGTCCATTCCTCCGGAAGGTATGGCTCGTCCAGCTTGTGTCCGTTGATGTAGACGGCGCCGTCACGAATCAACAGCCTCTCGCCGGGCAGGGCGATGATCCGCTTGATGAAGTCGGTGGAGTTGTTCGTTGGCGGCCGCAGGATGACGATGTCGCCCCGCTGCGGCGCGTGGAGGCGGTAGTCGATCTTGTTCGCGATCAGATAGTCGTTGTCGTCGAGGGTGGCGAACATCGACAGGCCTTCGACGTGCACCGCCTGGACGGCGAAGCTGATACCGATGTACAGGATGACCGCGAGCACGACGACCTCCGCAACCTCACGCAGAAGCGAAGAGACGCCAGAGCTTTCGGTCGAGGCGGCGCCGGCCGCGTGTTGGTGTTGGGCCGCCATCCGTCTCAGGTAACGAGCTTAGCGCAGACCCGTTCCAGCTCTTCGCGGCTCGAGTAACGCAGCTCCAGCTTGCCGCGATTGAGATTTCCGCTGATCTTGATCGGCAGGCCCAGGCTCGATTCCACGTCAGCCGCTATGGCGCGCAGCTCGGCGATCGACTCGTCGCGGCGGCGGCGGCGCGGTCTATAGGTCCTCACCCAGTTCTCCGTCTGCCGGACCGAGAGATGTTTGGCGATCACGACCTTCAGGCCGTGTTCCTGCGCGGCCTGCGTTTCGAGCCCGATCAGCGCCCGCGCGTGTCCCGCGCTGATGACCCCAGAGGCGACGGCCGACTGCACGGCCGCGCAACCACCGAGCAGCCTGAGTGACTGCGTCACCGTGACGCGGTGCTTGCCAAGGCGCCGTGCGACGTCTTCATGAGTGAGCCCGAACTCTTCGATCAGCTTGCGCAGGCCGCGCGCCTCCTCGATCGGATCGAGGTCGGTCCGCTGCAGGTTCTCGATGAGGCCGAGCACCAGCTGCTCGTCACTGCCCGCGTCCGAGCGCACCACCGCGGGGACCGCGTCGAGCCCGGCGAGCCGCGCAGCGCGCCAGCGTCGCTCACCCGCGATCAGCTCGAAACCATCCGCGAGCTTGCGCACGAGCAACGGTTGAAGCACGCCGTGAAGGCGGATCGACTCCGCCAGCTCGCCGAGGGGTTCCGCGTCGAACCGCGACCTCACCTGTTGGCGCGAAGGGCGTATCTGGTCGACCGCGATCATCTGCGGCACAAGCGCCTCGCCGTCGCTCGACATAGGGATCAGCGCGTCGAGTCCTCGCCCAAGTCCGCGGAGGCGTGGTTCACTCATCTCTCAATCAGCTCCTTTGCGAGCGCACGGTAGGCGACCGCGCCTCGACACGTGGGGTCGTACTCGAGCACAGACTTGCCGTGGCTCGGTGCTTCGCTCAACCTGACGTTGCGTGGGATGGTCGTCTCGAGGACGTGATGTGGATGCGACCTGCGCACCGAGCGCAGCACGTCCCAGGCCAGCGTCGTGCGTGCGTCAAATTGCGTCATGAGGATGCCTGCGATGGCGAGCCTCGGGTTGATGCGCGAGCGGACCAGCTGATGCGTGTACATGAGATGACGCAGGCCCTCGAGCGCGAAGTACTCGCACTGCGTCGGTATGAGCATGCTGTCCGCGGCGGCAAGCGCATTCAAGGTCAGCAGGCCAAGCGATGGCGGGCAGTCGATGATGACGATCTGCGCACCGCGTACGCCTCCCGCCAGCGCTTTGTGGAGCAGTGATTCGCGCTCGGTGGCGGCCGCGAGCTCGATCTCGGCCCCCGCAAGGTCGATGTGGGAGGGGACCAGGCTCAAGCCCGTCTGGCTCGTCGGCTGCACGACATCCTCGAGGGTGGCCTCGCCCGTAAGCAGGTGGTAGACGTTCAGGCGCGCGCGCGCCGGGTCGAAGCCCAGTCCTGAGGTCGAGTTGGCCTGGGGATCGAGGTCGATCAGCAGTGTGGCGTGACCGGCCTCGGCGAAAGCGGCGCCGAGGTTGATCGCGGTCGTGGTCTTGCCCACGCCGCCCTTCTGGTTGACCACCGCCATGACCGGAGCGGCAGTGGTTGCCAACATGTTGGGCCTGACTTGGGCTGCGGATCCTACATCTGGGGCCATTGTCGCGAATTCTATGCTGGGGCCCGGGCGGAAGACCACCTGTGCTGTTAAGAAGCCTGGCCTGCCGCTTGAGCGCTCTTCTGTCGGCTCGACCAGATCCCATACGCAGTCGCCGCCACCAGCACGGCCTCGATGGCGATCGCCGGTCCTACGGCCGCGCCCGCGATCCCGATGCCAGCCAACAGGTTGTAGCTGACATGGCAGGTGCACGAAGCCGTGGTGTTCGTGTACTTCCGGATGAGCCCGAGGCCAAGGGCGATCAGGAAGATCGCCAGCGTGTCCATCGACAGTCCGTACTGGGTGTGGATCGCAGTGAACAGAAGCGCCGTGGCGACAAGGCCTATGCGCGGCTGCAGGGCGCCGCGGAACAGGATCTCCTCGCAGATTCCCGGGATCAGAGCGACCGCAGCGATTCCGAGCGGATTGTTCAACTGCCCGAAGAGGTGCTGCGTCGTGGCGTCGACTTTGCGGGCGATGTCGGGCGACCAGGCGTGGTTGAGCGCGTCCGAGCCTGAGGCCAGGGCGAAGAAAGCTCCGGCCGCAGCCAGGGCCAGGACGATGTGCCACCAGGCCGGCACGACCAGTCCGAGCCGGGTCGCCGCGTCGGCGGCGTTGCGGCGCATGAAGACGCCGACCCCGGCGAGGGCGAGGAGGAGAAACGGCACTTCGTTCAGGAACAGGTCGGGGATCGTCAGCGGCGCCGCTGCCCGGTCGGCCGCCAGGACGTCGGTGAAGACGATGAACGTGACTTGCGTGCCGAAGAAGACGAGCGCGAGCGACAGGGCCAGCGCGTGGACAGGGTTGTCGGGGTCGATCTGGAGGAAACTCGCCATGTCGCGGCGGATTGGCCTGAAGACGAAGCCGGCGGCCGCCGCGCCCGTAACAACAAA
>DASZJK010000092.1:0-4066 GCA_035948155.1 Candidatus Dormiibacterota bacterium | reverse complement strand
CAGGTAGTGCGCCGAGACCGAGGCCGCGATGAGGATCGCGATGATGTTGACGACCTTGATCATCGGGTTGATGGCCGGTCCGGCGGTGTCCTTGTTGGGGTCGCCAACCGTGTCCCCGGTGACCGCCGCCTTGTGCGCCTCCGAGCCCTTGCCACCCAGGTGGCCTTCCTCGATGTACTTCTTGGCGTTGTCCCACGCGGCGCCGCCGCTGGTCATCTGAATCGCCAGGAAGAGGCCGGTCACGATCGCGCCCAGCAGCATGCCGCCCAGCGCGCGCGGCCCGAGCAGGAAACCCACGGCAAGCGGCGCCACCACGGGGATGACGCCCGGAAGGATCATCTCCCTCTGCGCGGCAGCGGTCACGATCCGGACCGCGGTCCCGTACTCCGGCCGGCCGGTGCCCTCGAGGATGCCCGGGATCTCGCGGAACTGGCGCCTTACCTCTTCCACCACAAGGCCGCCGGCGCGCCCGACCGCGAGCATGGCGAGCGAACCGAACAGGAACGGAAGGATGCCGCCGAGGAACAGGCCCGCGATGACAAGCGGGTCCGACAGCTCGAACTTCGTTGGGTGACCGGCCCTCGCCAGCTCCTGCGTGTACGAGGCGAACAGGACCAGCGCTGCGAGCCCGGCCGAGCCGATCGCGTAGCCCTTCGTCACGGCCTTGGTGGTGTTGCCGACCGCGTCGAGTGGGTCGGTGACCTCCCGCACCTCTTTCGGCAGCTTGGCCATCTCGGCGATTCCGCCTGCGTTGTCGGTGATCGGTCCATACGCGTCGATCGCGACGATGATGCCGGTCATCGAAAGCATGGCGGTGGCCGCGATCGCGATGCCGTACAGGCCGCCGAGCCCGTAGCTCGTGAGAATTCCGGTGGCGATCACGATCACCGGCAGCGCGGTCGCCATCATGCCGATCGCCTGCCCCGCGATGATGTTGGTCGCGTGCCCGGTGACCGATGCCTTCGCGATCAGATGCACCGGCCAGTACGCCGTCTCAGTGAAGAACTCGGTGATGGCAACGATCAGGACCGTGACCACCACGCCGGCCAGCGCGCAGTAGAACAGGTTCATCGGATCGTGGTCGAAGCCCGGCAGGTAGCCGCTGCTCTTCATCCACCCCGTCACGAAGAAGAAGCCGATGACCGCGATGACGACAGCCACGAGCAGGCCGGCGTAGAGGGCCCCCATGATCCAGCGCGGGTTGAATATGCGGACGAAGAAGGTGCCGGCGATCGAGCCCACGACGCTCACGGCGCCGAGCAGCAGCGGAAACACGACCCAGCCGAGCTGGTTCTTGAACAGCAAGGAGCCCAGCAGCATCGCGGCGATCATGGTCACGGCGTATGTCTCGAACAGGTCCGCGGCCATGCCCGCGTCGTCGCCGACGTTGTCGCCGACGTTGTCGGCGATGACCGCCGGGTTCCGCGGGTCGTCCTCGGGGATGCCGGCCTCGAGCTTGCCCACCAGGTCCGCGCCGACGTCCGCGGCCTTGGTGTAGATGCCGCCTCCAAGACGGGCAAAGACGGAGACCAGGCTCGCGCCGAAGGCCAGCCCGACCAGCGCGTCCGGGTTCTTGAAGATCAGGTAGGCGGCCGACACACCCAACAGCCCGAGTCCGACGACCATGAACCCCGTCACCGCCCCGCCACGGAACGCCAGCTGCAGCGCGCTGTTCAGGCCGGAGCGCGCAGCCTCGGCGGTTCGAACATTGGCCCGCACCGCGATGTTCATCCCGACGTAGCCGGCTGACGCGGACAGAACCGCACCGACGATGTAGAGCGCGGCGGTCGACCAGTTGATGAAGAAACCGATGACGACCGCGATGATCACGCCGATGATCGCGATCACCGTGTACTGCCGGTTCAGGTACGCGTTAGCGCCTTCCTGGATGGCGGCAGCGATCTCCCTCATCCGGTCGTTGCCGGTCGGTTTGCTCAGGACAAGGAAGATGAGAACGACGGCAAAGGCGACGGCGGCCAGTCCGCCGGCCACGCCAAACCAGGCTGTGTTCGGGTCCATTTACCTCCCTCGTTCCGCGGTGGCGCCAGCGAGCGCCGCGACCCGATAGGTTAAGGGAACCGAAAAGGTCACCACGCCAGCTCGAACCGGTCGAGGTTGCCGGTGCCCTCCGACCACTTCGTTTCCACCCGGTCGACGCGGGCCAGGCGCGGGCCTTCTTCGAGGGCGCGCTTGAGGTCCTCGAGCTGCCTCCGCGTCCCCTCGGCAACGAGCTCGACTGTCCCGTCGTCGTTGTTCCGCACCCAACCACGCAGGCCGATCTGCTGTGCTCTCCGCTGCACGAAGTAGCGGAAGCCGACGCCCTGCACGTCGCCGTGCACGATGGCGTGGAGCCGCTCCATGTTTATATCTTCAACCGTGCCTGTGTCCTGCATCGTGGCCGTAGGGGACGAGCTCGTCGGTGGCTTCACCCTCGACACCAACTCGCACTGGATGGCCGAGCGCCTGCGGCTCCTCGGGTATCCCGTCAAGCGCGTCACGCAGATCCGGGACAAGCCGCACGAGATCGTCGAACAGGTGCACCGCGAGCTCGGCGACAACGAGGTCACAGATGTGTTCCTGATGGGCGGGCTCGGCCCAACTCCCGACGACCGTACCTTCGCCGCTCTCGCCGCGGCGTTGGGCAAGGAGCTGGTCGTGTGGGAAGAGACTCGCGCGCGCATCGAGCGCCGCGTCCAGCGGATGCACGCGATGGGCTTGCTCGAGTCGCCCGAGGTGACCGAGGGGAACATGCGCATGGCGCGCATCCCTGACGGGCCAGCGCACGTTTTCCTCAACCGCCGCGGCATGGCGCCCGGCACGGTCTACGAGGTCAACGGCAAGCGAATCTTCGTCCTGCCCGGCGTCCCCCTCGAGATGAAGGGAATCTTCACCGAGGAGATCGAGCCGGAGTTCCTGGCGGCCGGCTCGGCCGCGACCGTACGCGAGATTCGTTTCAACTTCGCGGTCGAGGCTCGCTTCTATCCGCTCATGCGAGAGCTGGAGGAGACGTTCCCCGATGTTTCTATCGGTTCGTATCCGAACTTCGAGACCAAAGAGCTCGTGATTCGCGTGCTGGGCGCGGACCCGAAGCGCGTCGATCAGGCAGCAGAGATCATCAAAAGGAGAGCTCCGGTATGAAACCCCAGGTCATCTGCGTGCCCGGCAGCGTCGCGCCTGCGAGCCAGCGCTACAGACCGCTGGTCGCCGGAGTCGGCGACGAGGCGGACCTGTACCTCAAGGACCTCGAGGTCTACCGCGAAGCCACGCCGCCTGCAGGCTACTCGATCGATGAGGAGCTGACAGCGATCGACCGTCTTGCCGACGCCAAGGACCTCGATCGATTCCACCTGGTCGGCTATTCCGGGGGAGGGTTCATCTCGCTTGCCTATTCGGGCACGCGGCCGCAGCGGATCGTGAGCCTCAGCCTTTTCGAGCCCGCGCAGATTCCAGGCGAGCTGACCCGGGAAGAAGAACAGTTCTTCGCAGCGCTTGGAAGCAAGCTCGAGGGCCTCCATGGCGACGCCTTCATGTCCACGTTCATTCACGAACAGGTGAAGCCCGGCGCGGTGATTCCGTCGCCTCCGCCTGGCCCCGTGTCCGCCGAGATGCAGAAGCGCCCGGCGGGGATCGCCGCACTCATCAAAGCGTTCCGCGAGTTCCCATTCGACCGCAAGGTGCTGCGGTCGGCGACGTTTCCGGTCCTCTACGCCTACGGCGATCTCTCGCATGAGGAGCAGGCATTGAAGGCCGGCATCCTGGCGCAGCTCTTCGCGGACATACGAGTACGGCGGTACGCCGGCGTGCACCACTTCGTTCCGCCTGAGCAGATCTACACGGCCGACCACACTTCGCTGCTGCTCGACCACTGGCAGCGCGCGGAGCTACCCGGCGGCCAGCTTTCGCAAAAGTAAGGCCCGCTCCGCGGGGTTCTGGCACAGCTCGAGCGCCCGCTGCCGCGCCTGCCGCGCGAGCGCGTGCTCGCCCATCTGGTCAAGCAGCTCGGCGCGCGTGGAGTGCAGAAGGTGGTAGTCACCCAGCAACATCGCCAGGTCGTTGACCTCGCCCA
>DASZJK010000091.1:0-8479 GCA_035948155.1 Candidatus Dormiibacterota bacterium | reverse complement strand
CGCATGCCCGACGGAGTCGCGCCGGAAGAGGTACCCGGCGGCAAGGCGCGCGAGCGGGAGATGCGCGCGCTGGAGCGCCGTCTCGAGGAGATCGGCCCGACGAATGCGCTCGCCGACGCCGAGTGCAGCGAGCTCGAGGAGCGCTACCGGAACCTCGCGGAGCAGCTGGAGGACATCAGCGCCGCGCGCACCGACCTCGAGGACCTGATCAACAAGCTACGCCAGGAAGAGGAGTCCCGCTACGAGGCCGTCTTCGGCGCGGTCGCGGCCAACTTCCACGAGTACTTCTCGGAGCTGAACCCCGGGGGCCGCGCGACGCTGCGTCATGCCGACGGCGACGACGGACCGCGCAGCGGCGTCGAGATCCTCGTGCAGCCACCGCGCAAGCGCCTCCAGAACGTGACGCTGCTCTCGTCCGGCGAGAGGTCGCTCGCGGCGCTCGCGCTGGTGTTGGCCCTCGACGAGGTCAACCCGAGCCCGTTCACCATCCTCGACGAGGTGGATGCCGCCCTCGACGACGCCAACGTCGACCGGTTCGGAAGGATGGTCGCGCGCCTTGGCGCGCAGCGCCAGTTCCTCGTCATCACGCACAACCACGTGACGATGTCGTACGCGTCGACCCTCTACGGAATCCACCTCGACGAGAGCGGCTCGTCGCACCTCGTGTCGGTGCGGCTGGAGGACGTCCGCAAACCCGCGGCACGCGCGGCCACCACGTTGCAGGCAGGCTGACGCGTTCCGTAGTAATCTCGACCGCTGACCACTCCTGGAGGCTGGATCGATGACTGAGGCGTATGCTCCCGCTCCCGTCGACGTGGAAAGACTGCGGGCCGAGGTAAAGCTCAAGTATCGAGAGGTAGCGTCGGATCCGACCAAGGGCTTTCACTTCCACACCGGCCGGCCCCTCGCGAGGATGCTCGATTACCCGATGGACGTGGTCGACGCCCTTCCCGACCGCGTTGTCGAGTCTTTCGCGGGCGTCAACAACCCGTTCTCCATGGGTGAGCTGCAAGCGGGCCAGGTCGTGGTCGACATCGGATCCGGAGCCGGCTTCGACTCCATCCTCGCTGTGCAGATGGTCGGTAGGAGCGGAAAGGTAATCGGCGTCGACATGACACCCGAGATGCGCGAGAAGTCCCGATCGAATGCCGCGCAACTGGGTATGGACAACGTCGAGTTCAGAGACGGCCTCGCCGAGGATCTGCCGGTTGCGGATTCCAGCGTCGACGTGGTCATCTCCAATGGCGTCATCAACCTCTGTCCGGACAAGCTGCGCGTGTATCGAGAGATCTATAGGGTGCTCAAGCCCGGCGGCAAGATCCAGATCGCTGACGTCGTGGTGCAGAAGCCGCTGCCCGACGACGCGGTTGCCGACATCGACCTGTGGACCGGTTGAATCGCCGGAGCACTCCTCGTCGGGGAGTACATCAGCGTTGTGAAGGAAGCCGGCTTCGCTGAAGTGCGCATCGGTTGCATGGTCGACGTTTTCAGCGGTTCCGCCCACGAATCGGATGCCAAAGACTTCGACACCCGAGGGATCGTCTTCAGCGCGGTGAAGCCCGGCGGGCGCTGACGAGAAACGCGGCTTCTGGAGCCGCGTAGGTGCGCGCACGAAGCAAGCGCTGCGTGCGCTCGGTCCTCCGCTGGGGCCCGACTACTACGAGAGGCTCGAGGAGGCGCTGATCGCCGCCGACCTCGGCCCCGCGATGGGCGAGAAGCTCGTCAGTGCGGTGCGCGCGCGAGCGCCTCGACGCGAGGATGAGGCGCTGGAGGCCCTCGTTGCCGCGGCGGGGGACCTCATGTCCCAAAGCCCGCGTGAGCTCTTGCTCTCGGGTACGCCCGCGTGCGTGCTCTTCTACGGCGTCAACGGCGCGGGCAAGACCACGACCGCAGGCAAGCTTGCCCATCGGCTGAGGGAGCAGGGCCACAAGCCACTCGTGATCGCGGCCGACACCTACCGCGCGGCCGGGATCGAGCAAATGGTCGCCTGGGCCGACCGCGCCGGAGTGCCGCATTTCGACGGCTCGAGCGGGGCGGACCCGGCGTCCGTCGTCTTCGACGGCATCCACGCAGCGCGCAGCCGCGGCAACGACGTCGTCATCGCCGACACCGCCGGCAGGCTCCAGACGCAGCGCAACCTCCTCGAGGAGCTCGCCAAGGTTGGCCGCGTGGTAAGCAAGGCGATCGACGGCGCCCCCTATGAATCGCTTCTCGTACTCGACGCGGTGCTCGGGCTCGCCAACCTGGTCCAGGCGCGCGAGTTCAACAAGGCGATCCCGATGACAGGTCTCGTACTGGCCAAGCTCGACGGCAGCGCGAAGGGCGGGTCGGTGATCGCGATCGAGGCGGAGCTCGACGTCCCGGTCAAGCTCGCCGGCGTGGGGGAAGGGATCGGCGACCTGGCGCCCTTCGACCCCGCCGCGTTCGTCCGTGCGATCTTCGACTAGTGTCTTGCGCCGGAGGTTCGCGAGCAAAGTCGCGGCACCAGCGGTCGGTGCCAAGGCACGGGTGGCGCAACGAGGAGTGCGTCGGTAGACGCATGACGAGATGCGCCGGGCCCCGTAACGCAGGCATCAGGGCTGAAAGCACCCGGCCGCCGGGGCCGATGAATTTGCCGCGAACTTCTGGCGCAGGACACTAGATGCGAGCGGATCCTCACTGCCACACGCTTTCGTCGGACGGCATGGTCACACCCGCGCAGCTGGTGGAAGCGGCGAGGAGCGCGAAGCTCGACCTCATCGCCGTCACCGACCACGACACGATGGAGTCCGTCAAGGAGACGCAGGCCCGCGGCGAGCAGGCCGGCGTGATCGTAGTCGCGGGGGAGGAGGTCACCACACGAGCGCCCGCGCAGACGCACATCCTCGGCTGGTTCCTGGAGCAGCCGATCAAGCGCGGGATGTCGGTCGAGGACACCGTCGACGCGATCCACGCGCAGGGCGGCCTCGTGATCGTGCCGCATCCGTTCATGCCGGTCTACTTCGGTTCGATCCAGCCGGGCATGCTGCGCCGGCTGCTCGAGCGCCGCCAGGTCGATGGCATCGAGATGGTGGCCACCGTGCCTCTTGGAAAGGTGCGACGCCGCCAGCTGGATCAGTTCTACGCGGCCAACATGGACCGTCTCGGCGCGGCGATCGGCGCGAGCGACTGCCACTTCGGCATCCATGACATCGCCCGGGCCGTGACCGATTACGAGGGCGACTTCAGGACTGCAGTCCTCGAGCGCAAGACGATCCCGCGACGCCTCAACGCCCGCAGGTCGGTGCCTGCATCACTGGTGGTGCGCCAGCAGTGGCGCGCCCTCGTCGAACTACCCGTCCGGCGTCTCCGCGGCGAGCTCTAGCAGCGCTTCGTGGACCGCGGGCGAGGCGGCCAGGATGTTGCCGCTCTCGAGCCACGTGTCGCCGCCGGACCAGTCGGTCACCACACCGCCGACCTCGAGCACGAGACCAGCGCCGGCCGCAACGTCCCACGTGTTCAGGCCCAGCTCGAAGAATCCGTCGAAGGTGCTCGACGACGTCCAGGCGAGGTCCAACGCCGCCGCCCCCGCGCGGCGCAGGTCCTCGAAGCGACCGAGCGCCCGCCCGAACATCGACAGGAAGCGCGGAAGCAGCTGCTTGTTGCGAAACGGAAAGCCCGTCGCGACCACCGCGCGGGACGGGTCCACCACCCGGTGCTGCGGCAGCCGCTCAGCGTTCAGAAACGCGCCGCGGTTCTGCGCCATCGTGAATTCCAGGTGAAGAAAGGGCGCGAGCACGGCCCCGGCGACTGGGTGTCCATGGTCGAGGAGCGCCACCGAGACTCCGACGACGGGGAATCCGCGCGTGAAGTTCGTCGTCCCGTCGAGCGGATCGACCGCCCACATCGTCTGGGCGCGCAACCCGCCGCGCTCCTCGGCCAGCACCGGAACCCCGGGCGCCTCGCGCGCCAGGACTTCCAGGATGGCCGACTCGGAGTCGCGGTCCGTGGCGGTCACGTAGTCACCTCGGCCTTTGACCTCAGCAGCTGCCCCAGGCTTGGGCAAACTGTTTGCGCCAAGGACCGCCGCGCCGGCGCGCGCCGCGCGGAGCGCAACCTCCGAGTAGTCGCTCAGGCGGGCTTGTCTTCCAGCCCGAGGCCGAACATGGCCTCGAGGTCGTGGGCGGAGAACTGCTGGAAGGCGACCATCGTCTGCGTCCGCTGGATGTCGTCGAGCCGGGTCAGGTGCTGGGTCACCACCTTCGCCAGGTCGTCGTGCTCGCGCACCCGGACGATCGCGACGAAGTCCCAGTCACCGGTGACCGTGTAGACCTCGGCCACGCCGTCGACGTCGGCCAACTCCGCCCCGAGGTGGGTGAGGCCCTCGCGCGACGACTTGACGAGGATGAACGCGGTCAGCACTTTGTATAACCGTCGTTCGCCACGCCGAACGCCCACACGTCGAGGTCGCCGTACGAGATGCCGTTTTGGCCAAGGATCGTGCAGATGTGCGTGCGGTGATCGGTGCCGTGATGGATGGCCTGGGCCATGACGAGCCAGTGCCGGACTCCGCCTCCATCGCCGTCCGGGCTCGTTCCGTCGGGCGCGGCCTTGTCCGCGGCGGCGATCAGCCGGTCGCCGCTCTCGGCCGCCTGCTGCTTGAGCGCGGCGATTCCGGGAAACGCCTCAGACTCCGCGATCCGCGGCTCGTAGCCGACCAACCGCCTCAAGTAGCGCTGCTCCGCGGCCAGCAGATGCTGCCAGGTCGACGTAATCGAGCCGTACGTGCCCGCGGACGAAAGCTGCAGCTGCTCATCACTCAGCCTTGAGCACACATCGAGCAGCTGCAGATTCGCCCACCGGTTGTAGCGAAGGGCCTGGACAAGGAAGTCGGTCATTCGGGGTTAGCTTAAGCCCTGGTAAACTGTCAAGGCATGCCACTTGACACCCTCCAGGCCCGCGGCAAGACGCTGACCCTCTACGAACGCTACGCGGCGCTCCTCACCGAGCATCAGCGCGAGGTTATGGACCTGTACCTGCGAAGCGACTGGTCGCTTGCTGAGATCGCCCAGCACGAAGGCACCTCGCGCGCTGCGGTGCACGACATCGTCCGTCGCTCGACGCTCGCGCTCCACGAATACGAGAAGAGGCTGGGCCTCCTGGCCGAGTCCGCACGCAGGCGGCGCGAGATCGCATCGCTGAAGCGCCAGCTCGCCCGTCTCGAGGGGACGGTCTAGGTGTTTGAGGCTCTGAGCGACCGGCTCGCGGCCGCGCTGAAGAAGATCACCGGTCGAGGCGTGCTGCGCCCGGAAGATGTCACCGCCGCGCTCCGGGAGGTGCGGCTGGCGCTGCTCGAGGCGGACGTCAACTTCAAGGTCGTCAAGGAGTTCGTCGAGCGCGTCCGGGCGAGGCTGGCGGGCGCGGAGATCTCACCTGGCCTTACGGCCCCGCAGACGGTGGTCAAGGCGGTCAACGACGAGCTTATCGACCTGCTCGGGGGCAACCAGGAAGGCCTGCGCTACGCGTCCCAGCCGCCGACGGTGATCATGCTGGTCGGGCTTCAGGGCTCGGGCAAGACCACGACGGCGGTCAAGCTCGCGCTGCTCGCCAGGCGGGATGGCCACCGGCCGCTCGTCGCCGGGCTCGACTTTCGCCGGCCGGCCGCGATCCAGCAGCTGCAGACGCTCGCCGAGCGCGAGAGCGTCGCGTTCGGGCACGGGGAGCAGGCCCTGGCGGAGGCCCAGAGACTCAACTGCGACGTCGTCATCCTCGACACTGCCGGGCGGCTCCACGTCGAGGCCGAGCTGATGCAGGAGCTGAAGGAGCTCAAGGCGCGGATCAGCGTCACCGAAACGCTCCTGGTCGCCGACTCGATGACAGGCCAGGAGGCGGTCAGGGTCGGCGAGGTGTTTGGAAGGGAAGTCGGCCTCGACGGCGTGATCCTGACCAAGCTCGATGGCGACTCCCGGGGCGGCGCGGCGCTGTCCCTTCGCGTGGCCACCGGCCAGAGGATCAGGTTTGCGGGCACCGGTGAGAAGGCGCAGGACCTCGAAGTGTTCCTGGCCGACCGCATGGCGTCCCGGATCCTGGGCATGGGCGACGTGCTCACATTGATCGAGAAGGCGGAGCGGAGCGTCGACCAGGAGCAGGCCAAGGAGGTCGAGAAGCACCTCCGGGCCGGCCAGCTCAGCTTCGACGATTTCCTCGCCCAGATCCGGCAGGTGCGCGGGATGGGGTCGTTGGAGGGCATGCTGGACATGGTCCCGGGTGGGGGTGCCCTGAAGGGTCAGCTGGGGAGCGCGGACCCGGAAAAGGAGATGAAGAGGATGGAGGCGATCATCCTTTCCATGACGCCGCGGGAGCGGGCGCGGCCGGACCTCATCGACGGTAGGCGGAAGCGGAGGATCGCCAGGGGCAGCGGGGTCCAGCCGGCCGATGTCAACCGGCTGCTCAAGGCGAGAGAGACGATGCAGAAGCTCGCGAAACAATTTGGTCCGCTCAGTCGCAAGGGCAGGCTGGCCGGACTTCCACGAATCTATGGACAAGGAGGCGCAGGTTGGTAAAGATCAGGCTGAGGCGGATGGGGGCGAAGAAGCATCCCTTCTACCGCCTGGTGGTGGCGGACGCGCGCTCGCCGCGCGACGGCCGCTTCATCGAGCACCTTGGGTACTACGACCCGATGACGGAGCCGGTCCAGGTCAAGATCGACGTGGACAAAGTGAAGAAGTGGCTGCAGCAGGGCGCCCAGCCGAGCGAAGCCGCGCGCAGCCTGCTGAAGCGGGAGGGAATCCTTGAGCGACGTGCAGAGAAGCCGACCCCCACGGCGTGACTTTCGGCGCGGCGGTTTCAATCGCGGCGGCGGATTCCGCGGCGACCGGCCGATGCCGTCCGGACCGGGCATCGACTACCGCGCGCTCGTCGAGTACGTGGCGAAGTCCCTGGCCGAGAAGCCGGAAGACGTCTCTGTCGAGGCGTACGAGCGCGGCGGCGGGACAGTCGCGATCAAAGTGAAGCTCGCCGATGAGGACATCGGCCGGTTCATCGGCAAAGCGGGCCGCAACATCGAAGCCATCCGGACCCTCGTGCGCGTCGCGTCGTCGCGCGATCGCAAGCGCGTTTTCGTCGACCTCGCCAACGCGACCATCACGACATCAGGACCACCACGCGGCCGGCGGAACGGCGGCGGGGTGAGCGGATGATCCGCGTGGGGCAGGTGACGGGTGCGTACGGCCTGCAGGGAGCTGTCAAGGTAATGCCCTTGACAGACTTCCAGGATCGCTTCGATCCCGGTGCTAGCCTGCTGCTGGACGGCTGCGCTCACAACGTCGAGTGGAGCCGCGAAGGCCAGCCCGGCCTCGTGGTCAAGCTCGACGGCATCGACAACCGAACCATGGCCGAGCTCTTTCGCGGCCGGTACCTCGAGGTGCCGGACGCTGAGGCGCGTTCGCTCGAGGCCGGCACGTTCTACCACGGGCAGGTGGTCGGGCTCGCCGCGGTCACGAGCTCGGGTCAGCGGCTGGGTGTGATAGCGGAGGTCCTGGAGAGACCGGCGAATGACGTGTGGGTGAGCCGCGACGGATCGATCGAGCACCTCATCCCAGCGACCAGGGACGCGATTGTCAGCGTTGACCTGCCGGCCGGCCAGGTGGTGGTCGCCGACTGGCTTTTGAACGTCGAGGACGCACGAGACGTCTGATGAGATTCGACGTCGTCACCATCTTCCCGGCCATGTTCGACCCTGTGTTCAAGCAGGGCGTGGTCGGGCGTGCACTGGAACGGGGTGTGATCGCGCTGCAAGCCCATGACCTGCGCGCCTTCACGCATGACCGCCACCGGCAGGTCGACGACGTGCCCTTCGGCGGCGGTCCTGGGATGGTGATGAAGCCCGAACCCGTGATCGAAGCCGTGGAGTCGATCAGGCGCGAGAACTCCGGCCCCGTGCTCATCACCGAGCCCTGGGGTGAGCGACTGGACCAGAAGCTCGCGTCCGAGCTTGCCAAGCAGCCAGGATTGATCATCGTGTGCGGTCGCTACGAGGGCGTCGACGACCGTGTTCGGACCGCGCTGGGCGCGCGAGAGATTTCCATCGGCGACTATGTTCTGAGCGGCGGTGAGATCCCCGCGATGGTTCTCATCGACGCGGTGGCGAGACTCGTCCCCGGCGTCGTCGGCGACCCCGACTCGCTGGCGCAAGACAGCTTTACCGGCGCCGCGGATGAAGCGACAGGCTGGCCGCAGTTCACGCGGCCCGCCGAGTATCGAGGCATGAAAGTCCCTGACGTGCTCCTCTCCGGCGACCACGCACGGATACGGCAGTGGCGTCGCGAGCAGGCGGCCCAGAGACGCGTTCCACAAGGAGTCAAGAGATGAATGTGATCCAGCAGCTCGAGAAGGAGCAGCAGAAGCCGAAGGTGCCTGCGCTGCGCGCCGGCGACACCGTGCGTGTGCACGCGAAGGTCGTGGAGGGCACGCGAGAGCGCATCCAGGTGTTCGAGGGCACGGTCATTCGCGTCACCGGTGG
>DASZJK010000090.1:0-2054 GCA_035948155.1 Candidatus Dormiibacterota bacterium | reverse complement strand
ACGGGCTCGATCCGGTTCCGCCGTCTGATCGAGTCGGGCGATTTCGGCGGCGCGGTCCAGGTGGCGCTCGACCAGGTCCGGGGGGGCGCCAACCTGCTGGACGTGAACATGGACGCCGACCTCCTCGACTCCGAGGAGGCGATGGTCCGCTTCCTCAACCTGATCGAAACCGAGCCTGAGATCGCCCGCCTTCCGATCATGGTCGACAGCTCGAAATGGTCGGTACTGGAGGCCGGTCTCAAGTGCCTGCAGGGCAAGGGAGTCTGCAACTCGATCAGCCTCAAGGGAGGCGAGGAGCCGTTTCTGGACCAGGCCAGAAAGGTCCGCGAGTATGGCGCCGCGGTCGTGGTCATGGCCTTCGACGAGGTCGGCCAGGCTGACACCGTCGAGCGCAAGGTCGCGATCTGCACCAGGGCCTTCAAGCTGCTGGTCGAGCAGGCGGGTTTCGCCCCCGAGGACATCATCTTCGACCCCAACATCCTGCCGATCGCGACCGGAATCGAGGAACACGCGCCCTACGCGAAAGCGTTCATCGAGGCGACGCGCCAGATCAAGCGCCTGTGCCCCGGCGTGCGGATCTCGGGCGGCGTCTCCAACCTATCGTTCTCCTTCCGCGGCAACGACCGCGTGCGCGAGGCGATCCACTCCGCGTTCCTGTTCCACGCGATCCGCGCCGGGCTCGACATGGGCATCGTCAACGCCGGGCAGCTCGTCGTCTACGGCGACATACCAAAGGACCTTCTCGAGATGGTTGAGGACGTCATCTTCGACCGCCGGCCTGACGCGACGGAGCGGCTGGTCGAGTTCGCCAAGTCGGTCTCGGGAGGCGGAACGAAGCGCGAGGTCGACCTGTCCTGGCGCGAGGGATCCGTCGAGGAGCGCCTCAAGCACGCGGTGCTGCACGGCGAGGTCGAGTACATAGAAAAGGACGCGGAGGAGGCGCGGGTCAAGTACGGCAAGCCTCTGTCGGTCATCGAAGGCCCGTTGATGGACGGCATGAAGGTGGTCGGCGACCTGTTCGGCGCGGGCAAGATGTTCCTGCCGCAGGTCGTGAAAAGCGCGCGCGCGATGAAGCGCGCCGTGGCTTACCTGCAGCCGTTCATGGAGGCGGAAAAGGAAGCCGGCGGCGACCAGCACGTCCGGGGCAAGCTCGTGCTCGCGACCGTGAAGGGCGACGTCCACGACATCGGGAAGAACATCGTCGGCGTCGTCCTCGCGTGCAACAACTACGAGGTGCACGACCTCGGCGTGATGGTTCCGGCGGACAAGATCCTCGACACGGCGATCGAGCTGGGTGCGGACGTGGTGGGTCTCTCCGGCTTGATCACACCCTCGCTTGACGAGATGGTCGTCGTGGCCAAAGAGATGACGCGAAGGGATTTCCGCCTTCCCCTGTTGATCGGCGGCGCCACGACCTCGAAGCAGCACACAGCCGTCCGCATCGCGCCCGCCTATGACGGGACGACCGTGCACGTCCTCGACGCGTCGCGGGTCATCGGTGTCGTTTCCGATCTCCTCGACGACGGCCGCCGCCCGAGGTTCGACCAGGACAACTTCGCTCTGCAGGAGAAGCTGCGGGCGCAGCATTCTTCGTCGCGGCGCCCGCTGCTCACGCTCGACGAGGCGCGGGCGAAGAGGCTGCGGCTTCCCTTCAACGACCTGCCTCGGCCGCCGTTTGTCGGCAGGAAGGTCGTCGAGCCTGACCTTGCAGCGCTGCGCGAGTACATCGACTGGACGTTCTTCTTCCACGCGTGGGAGCTGAAGGGCAAGTACCCGGCCATCCTCGACAGCCCGTCGCAAGGCGCGGCGGCGCGCGAGCTGTTCGGCCACGCGCAGGAGCTGCTCGACGAGATCCAACGCGACGGGTCCGTGCGCGCCCGCGGCGTCTACGGTTTCTGGCCGGCGCGCGCCGACGGCGACGACGTCGCGCTGGACAACGGCGTGCGGTTCCCGATGCTGCGCCAGCAAGTCGACCACGGGGACGACAAGCCGTACCGGTCGCTGGCGGATTTCGTCGCGCCGGGGGGAGACCATATCGGCGCGTTCGCGGTCAC
>DASZJK010000089.1:0-2672 GCA_035948155.1 Candidatus Dormiibacterota bacterium | reverse complement strand
CCATGGTCGTCCCGATGCGCGTCTTTCACCTGGCCGAGCCAGTGTTCGGGGGCCTCGGCGATCACGTCATCGGCGAGGCTCGCCGGCGCGATCTGAAGGACTGACTACCTGTGCCAGGCCTCCAGCAAGCGCTCCAGCTGCTGGGCGTTCTTGACCGAATAGTTCGAGTAGTTGTTGTTCATGAGGGCGTGCACACGCCCGGCCGAACGCTCCATCTCCTTGATCCGCGGCACCCACTCTGAAAGCTCCTCGTCGGAGTAGTCGTAGCGGAAACGGACGTTGGGAGGCACGCCCTTGAGGTCCCACGTCTGGTGATTGCGGCCGTGGAAGCGGATGGCCGCGAGCTTGTCCGACGTCACGTTGTAGACCGACGGCATGCTCGTCGCGTGCCCCTCCGGAACGTCGACCGCCACGTAGGGAATCCCGCGCGACGTCAAAAAGGCGAGCGTGCCGTCGCGGTGCCGCGCGTCGAGCCACTCCGGCCGCCGAAACTCGACCGCGACCTGGTATCCATGCATCCGTTCCTGGCACTGCTCGACGTACGCGAGCGAGCGCGACGAGGGGAGGAACCAGGGAGGAAATTGAAAGAAGACCGCGGCCAGCTTCCCGGCCGCGCGAAGCGGCTCGAGCGCGGCCCGAAAGCGATCCCAGGTCTCGTCGACGATGTCGTCCGCCACGTGCTCGAGGTAGAGGTTTCGCTTCTCACGAAGCGCCGCCGGTAGACCCTCGCGAAGGTCTGGCGGCATTGAGAGCGGCCGGGTCGGGTGGTTGGTGAAGAGCGAGAAAGACTTGACGTCGAACGTGAAGTGCGCGGGCGTCTTGGCCACCCATGCCTCGACGGTCTCCGGCTTGGGGATGCCGTAGTAGGTGGAGTCGACCTCCACCAGCGGGAACTGCGACGCGTAGAAGGCAAGGCGATCGGCGGACGTCTTGACCGCCATCGGATAGAACAGCTTGGAGTCGATCAGCGACCTGTCCGCCCACCCCGCGATGCCGCAGAGAACCGTCATCTGAGGGGATATGATCGCGGCGCCTTGGCGCGCCGTATTCGGTACTGGTACACGTACCGCACCGCCGTCGCGATCGTCATGGCGGTCGCCATCTCGCTCCTCATGTACGGACTCTGGACGCAGCAGATCCTTTGCGACGCCGGACCAAATGGCTGCTACGTCAATGTCGCTCTGCATCCGGAAGACCGCCTCTTGGGGCAGTCGACGCCCAATCCGGCAATCGAGGTCGTCGGGATCGACGACGCCAGCGTGGCCAAGATCGGACAGTTTCCGGTGCCGCGCAACGTGTACGCGCTGACCCTGCGCAATCTACAGGCGGCGGGCGCGTCGGTGGTGGCGTTCGACGTGAGCTTCCCCGACCGGCGCGACCCCACCACCGATGCGGATTTCGCCACGGCGCTGCGCGACAGCAAGATCCCGGTGCTTCTGTCCTACCCCGCCGAGCAGAACCTCGCACGCGATGGCTATGTGCAGCAGACGTCGCCAACGACGAGCCCGGGCGGCCTCGACCAGGTTCCGCTGCGTGAGTTCTGGTGCGCGGACACAACCGGTCCGTGCCGGAGCCCTTACAAGAACGTTCTGCTCGTGTCCAGCGACACCCTTCCGGATTCGGACGGTGTCGTCCGGCGGATTCCGATGTTCGTCCAGCCGGCGTGTTACAGCGCCGGTACCTGCTCGACCCAGACCATCTACCCGCTCGGCTTCCAGGCCGCTCGAGTCCAGCAACTCCTTCCTGATTTTGCAAGCGGACCACAGCTCAGCGAATCAGGCGGCAGCGCGAATTTTGGGAGCGCCTGGCAGCAGCCGCTTCCGCTAGATGGCCGCGGGTCGGCGCTGATCGACTTCGTTACCGGACCCGGCGGCTTCCAGAGGGCGGGCCAATACCTGTCATTGGGCGACGTCTACGACAATTCGTTCCCTGCCGATCAGGTACGGGGAAAGGTGGTGCTGATCGGCGCGTACAACTTGACCGGAGTACACGACGAGGTACTGACGCCAGACGGCAACGGCGTTCCGATGCCAGGCGTTGAGCTGCACGCCAACGTCCTGAGCATGTTCCTTCCGCCGCCTGCCCAGCCGAAGTTCTTGACTCCGGAGTCGCCCCTTGTCCTGTTCCTGATAATGCTGCTGCTGGCTCTGGCCACCGCCGTTGGTGTGTCGAGAGTGACGGTGCTCTGGGGGTTGGTCGGCACGGTCGGGGCGCTGATCCTTTTCACGGTTGCAATGTCCGCCCTGTCGGTGTTCAACGGTTGGGAGCCGGACCTGTTCCATCCGTGGCTGGCGATCGCCCTCACGTACACGGGCGTGACCGCTTACCGCTTCCTGTACGAAGACCGCGAGAAGCGGAAGGTCACCGCGCTGTTCGGGCACTACCTCAAGCCGGAGATCGTGGCCGAGCTCGCGAAGACCCGAGGGGGTGTCGACGACATCCTCCGCGGCGGTGAGCGTCGCGACATCACGCTGATGTTCGTGGACATCCGCGGCTTCACCTCGATGTCCGAGTCGATGGCCGCGAGCGACGTGACCGAAGTGGTGCAGATGTACCTCGATCACCTGAGCGGGATCATCTTCACCTGGGACGGCACGGTCGACAAATACATCGGCGACGAGATCATGGCCTTCTGGAATGCGCCGCGCCTGCAGGCCAATCACGCACTCCTC
>DASZJK010000088.1:0-2328 GCA_035948155.1 Candidatus Dormiibacterota bacterium | reverse complement strand
ACGGGCGGCACCACCTTCAGCGCCTTGCGCAGATAGTCGGCTTGCTCCTCTTTGCGGAAGATGCCGGCCTCGAGCATCTTTTCGATGGAGCCGTACCGCTTCACCATCTGGGACGCCGTCTTGTCGCCGATGCCAGGTATGCCGGGCAGCCCGTCGGACGGATCGCCGCGCAGGATCGCGTAGTCGGCGTACGCGCGTCCGGGGATCCCGTAGCGACGCGCGACCTCGGCCTCGTCGACCTCGGCGGGTCCGCCTTTCTGCGGATAAAGGACGATGACGTCCCGGTCGCGGACGAGGCTGAAGAGATCGCGGTCCCCGCTCGCGATCTCGATCGGGCCCTTCACCTTCGAGGCGAGCGAGGCGACGATGTCCTCCGCCTCGTAACCGTCGAGCCCGACCACGTCGACTCCCACCGCAGTCAGGGCTTCGAGGATGACCGGCACCTGCGGGATGAGCGCGGGCGGGATCGGTTCGGCGACGCGGTGCTCCTTGTAGCCCTTGATCAGCTCGACCCGCCAGGCGGGCCGCCAGTCTTCATCCGTTGTGAACGCGACGTGTCGCGGCTTGCGGTCTGTCACGTATCGCGCGAGGGTGTCGAGCGTGCCGCGCACGGCGTTGTTGAGCTTTCCATCGGGCCCGCGCATCGTCTGCGGGATGGCGTAGAACGCGCGGAAAAACATGCTGGAGCCATCGACAAGCAGCCATTCAGGCAAGACTTGACCATGCTAATCGCCCAAAATTGCGGGCGGCTTGAGACACGCGCTCATCGTGCTGGCGGCCCTGACCGCTTGCACGATCCAGAACTCTCCACCACCGAGTCCTAGCCCACTCCCGCCCTCGCAATCGCAGGCGGCCGATATGCGCACCCGGATGGACCTCCTGCTGAGCGAGCAGGTCATGATCGTTGCCAAGGAGTCCGCCGCCGCCGTGAACCACTCCGACGAGTACACGGCATACGCATCGCTCCTCGGCTTCAACGCCGCCGACCTCTCCGGGCTGGTCGCGCGTGCCTTCGGGAACACCGCCGGCGTGCAGTTCATGAACGTATGGAGCGCCCAGAACGGTTTTCTCGTCGACTACGCGATCGGGGTCGTGACCCACAACGACGACAAGGCGAAAGCCGCGATGGACAACCTCAGCTCGAACCTCACGCCCCAGCTCACCCAGCTGATCGCGACTGTGAGCCACCTGCCGAGTGAACCGACCAATCAGCTGATCGTCGAGCAGATGAGCGACGACAAGGCGGTGATCGACGACGTGTTCGCCGGGAACTTCAAGGCGTACTACGCGGACCTGCATCGGGCGTACGCGCATACATCGCGCCTCGGAGATCTGCTGGCCGAGCAGATCGCCCTCGACTTTCCCGACAGGTTTCCGGGCAACCCCACGGATGCGTCGGTCGACGCGCGCGTGACGCTTAACCTCGACCTGCAGGAACACTCCTACATCGCGACGATGGCGACTGATGCCACGGTAAGCGGTCGCAACGCAGAGAAGGCCGAAGCTTTTCTTGCGCTGGCGAGCAACAACGATGCGATGCGATCAGTCGTCGAGGACAACCGTTTCTCCCTCGCCTGGGCGAAGGAGGTGGGATCGCTGAGCGCTTACGCGTTGAATGGCGATGCGGCGTCCGAAAAGATCCTTACCGACACGTTCGTGTCGGAGCTTGCCGTCGCGTCGAAGGCGAAACCGCTCGTCATCTCGCACCACGAGACCGCGACCATCAGGGTCGTCGACGATCAGCGAGCGAAGGCTCCGACGATTGCCAACGACGATCGCGCCGCCGCGACATCGATGCAGCCGATCGCCGACTCGTCGTTTTAGTTGAGCGCTGAGGCGATGATCTCCAAGCCTGTCGCTGCGTCCTCAGGATTGAGCACCAGCGGCGGGCTGATGCGCACCGCGCGCGTGCCCGCCGTCAGCAGGAGCAGGCCCCGCTCGAACGCCGACTGAACGAGCCTGGCCGCGAGCTCGGGCGTCCGCAGCTCGATCGCGAGCATCAGACCGATGCCCCGTACATCGGTGATGTCATTGCTTCCGGCCGCGATCTCGCGCAGGCCGTCCTGCATGACCGCGCCGACCCGCGCGGCGTTGTCCATCAAGCCGTCCTCGAGCAGGTCGAGCGTCGCCAGCCCGGCGGCGCACGCGACCGGGTTGCCGCCGAACGTGCTGCCATGCGAGCCGGGTGGCCAGCTCATCTGCTCGGCGCGCGCGATGAACGCGCCCAGGGGCAGGCCCGAGGCGATGCCCTTGGCGAGGCAGACGATGTCGGGCTCGATGCCCCAGTGCTCAACCGCCAGCAGGTGCCCAGTCCGGCCCATCCCCGAC
>DASZJK010000087.1:0-2905 GCA_035948155.1 Candidatus Dormiibacterota bacterium | reverse complement strand
GACTGCGGGCTGCGCGATCGCCGAGTCGAACCATCCCGCCGCGCCGGTCAGCTTGACGACCACGGTGGTGTCGTCCGGCGCGGTGAGGCCCGACATCGTGACCGATGGATCGCCCTTTTCCAGCAGCGCCTCGAGCGCCGGCCCCGTCGTCTGGTTGGCGGAGACCCTGTCGTAACCGAGGATCGCCGAGAGGTTGACCGCGTATGGGCCCTGCATCGCGGCCGCGCGGTTCCACGAGTAAAGGACGTCCTTCGACGTCAGCTTGTCGCCGTTGGAGAACGTCACGTCGGTGCGGAGCTTGAAGGTGTACATCGAGCCGTCGGCCGAGATCGCCGGCATCGCCGCCGCAATGTCGGGCGAGATGTTGAGGTTGCTGTCGTACTTCAGTAGGCCGTCGAAAACGTTGTGCGCGATCTCTGCTTCGGCCTCGCTGTCGATCATCGCCGGGTCGAGGGTGCTGACGTCGTGCTGGATGGGGAAGCGCAGCGCCTGGTCCGTCGCCAGGCTTGTCGGCTGCGGCAGCGCGCTCGCTCCGCTGGTGCACGCGGCGAGCGACAGGGCGCAGAGCGCCACTATCACCCTGCTGCACCGAGGCCCGGACCAGCGGCGCCTCGGCGGATCTTTGGCGCCCATGCGGCCCATCTCCGGCCTCAGCTCCTGCGCTGCTCGCTCATGCATAAGCGATGCGTTCGCTGCGCTGCTCGTCGCTTCGGCCGGATCTGGGCCACCTGGATCGCCAAATCCCTCGCCGAGGCGCCGCCGGCCGGGCCTCTAGCATTTTCGGGTGATGAGCGTACCCGCCAGGGGCAGGCGGCGCCAGGAAGGTCGTGAGAAAGTCACCGGCGCGACCCGTTTCGCCGCGGACCTCGAGTTCCCGCGACTCCTGCACGTGCGCCTGGTGCTGTCACCGATCGCGAGCGGCGGGATTCGGAGCATCGACGCTGAGGCCGCGAGAAGCGCACCCGGAGTGGTCGACGTGGTCACCGGCACGGACCTGCCGGAAAGCGACGCTTCCGGGCCCGACAAGCCGCTGGCGGTCGACCGCGTGTTCTACGTCGGGCAGCCGGTCGCGGCGGTGCTCGCGGAAACCGAGGCGCTCGCGGTGGACGCGGCGGCGCTCGTGTCTGTCGAGTACGACGAGGCGCCGCCCGTGGTCGATCCGGTCGCCGCGATGGGCGACGGCGCGCCGCTCGTCGTGGAAGAGGAAGAGGACGGCGGCGGCGAGGATGCATCACTGCATGGCGCCTCCGCAGCTGACGATCAGGCCACAGACGAGCGGCCTCGTAACGTCAGCGGCGTCGCGCACGTCAAGCGCGGCGACGCAGACGCCGCCCTGCGCGACGCCGACGTCGTCGTGGGCGGCACCTACCGGATCGCCGGCGCCCACCAGTCGTTCCTGGAGCCCCACGTCGCGATCGCGCAGCCAGAGCCCGACGGCCGGATGACCATCTGGTCCTCGACGCAGGGGCCGTTCGTCATCCGCGATGGAGTCGCGGGCGTCCTGGGGATTCCGCCGCACCGCGTCCGGGTGATCCCCATGGCGGTGGGCGGTGGATTCGGCGGCAAGGTCCAGCTCCTCGAGCCACTCCTCGCGCTGCTCGCGCTCCGGGCCGGACGGCCCGTGCGCATTGCGCTTGACCGGTCGCAGGAGTTCGTCGTGGGGCGGCCCGCACCTGCCGCCTCGTTCGACATCGAGCTCGGGGCCAAACAGGACGGCACGCTTGTCGGCCTTCGGGCACGGTTCCACTACGACAACGGGGCCACCGCCGGCTGGCACGCCGGCATCACCTCGAACTTCCTGGGCGGCACGTACCGCGTCCCGAACTTCGACGTACGCGGGTACGAGGTCATGACCAACAAGACCCCGGTCGACGCGTACCGCGCGCCCGGCGCGACGCAGGCTTACTTCGCGCTCGAGTCGGCGCTCGACGAGATGGCGCAGAAGCTGGCGATCGATCCGATCGAGCTGCGCCTGCGAAACGTCTCGCGCGAGGGCGACCTTGCCGCTGACGGCGCGCCGTGGCCGCGCATCGCGTCGATCGAGGTGCTCGAGGAGGCGAAGAAGCACCCCGTGTACACCGCGCCCCTCGGCGAGGGTGAGGCCGTCGGAGTCGCGCTGGGCGCGTGGGGCGGCGCGCGCACCCCTTCGGCCGCGGGCTGTCGCGTCGAGCCCGACGGGACGCTTTCCATCCTGGTCGGCTCACCCGACATCAGCGGCACCGCGACCGGTCTTGCGCTGATTGCGGCCGAGGCATTTGGAATCTCCGCCGACAAGGTGCGCGTCGAGGTCGGCGACACGGGCGCCGCCCCGTTCAGCACCAGCTCGAGCGGCAGCCAGGTCACGTACAGCGTCGGCCCGGCGGTCTACGAGGCCGCGAAGGAGGCTCGGCGTCAGCTCCTCGAGATCGCGACCGAGGAGCTCGAGGCGGCGCCCGAGGACCTTGACATCGTCGACGGCAGGATCGCGGTCAAGGGCGCGCCGTCGCGCTCGGTCGAGATCACACGGCTGGTCGCGATGACCATGGAGTTCATGGGCCGCTACAGGCCGATCCAGGCCACCGGCCGCTCCGCGGTCCAGGCGGCGTCGCCTATGTTCACCGTCCACATCGCGCGCGTGCGATTCGACCGTGAGACCGGCGCGTACCGTCTCGTCGGCTACGCCGCGATCCAGGACGTCGGCCACGCCATCAACCCGCCGGAGGTCGAAGGCCAGGTGCACGGAGGCGCCGCCCAGGCCCTCGGCCGCGCGCTGGGCGAGCAGCTTGCGTACGACGCCGACGGCCAGCTGCGCTCGGGGTCGTTCATCGACTACGAGCTGCCGGCCGCGGACCAGATCCCCGACATCGATGTCCGCCTCGTCGAGGTGCCGTCGCCGGTCGGCCCGCTTGGCGCAAAGGGCGTCGGC
>DASZJK010000086.1:0-1798 GCA_035948155.1 Candidatus Dormiibacterota bacterium | reverse complement strand
TCACCACGCCAAGTGGACGTATTCGGGTCGAAGACACGCAAAGACCGGTCGAAGGCGCAATCGCGCATCGCGGCACAGTTGTCACAGGAGACATCGTGCTCGGGGAGAAAGCGACCGCGGCCGTCGATGAGAAACGACGGCGTCAGATCATGCGTCACCACTCGGCGACCCACCTCCTTCACAAGGCGCTTCGCGAGACGCTTGGTGAGCACGTGGTGCAGAAGGGATCATGGGTGGGCCCAGACCACACGACCTTCGACATCCCGCTCGAGCGCGCAATCACCAGGGAAGAGCTCGCCAGGATCAACGCCCGGATAAGCGAGAAGGTGCGGGAGGCACTCCCATTCCACGAGAGCCAGAAGCCGTACAGGGAGGCGGTGGCGCAGGGCGCCATGCACCTGTTCGACGAGAAGTACGGCGACGTGGTTCGCGTGGTGTGCTTCGGCGATTGGACCTGCGAGCTCTGTGGCGGCACGCACGTCAAGAACACAGCCGACATCGGCACGGCGATCATCGTTTCGGAGTCGAGCATCGGGTCCGGACTGCGGCGGCTCGACATGGTCGTCGGCCAGGCTGCTGATGAGCTGGTGCGCAGAGACCGCGAGCTGCTCGGCGAGCTGGGGCGCTCCTTCAACACCGGCCCCGAGCACCTGCCGGAGCGGATCCAGGCGTTGCGGGCCCAGGTCAAGGAGCTCGAACGCGAACGCGACCGGCTGCGCCAGGAACGGATCGGTCGCGATGGAATCGAGGTCAAGCACGGCCGCATCGACTACGTGGCCGAAACGGTGGACGCGTCCAACATCGACGAATTGAAGTCGTACGCGGACCGCTACCTGGAGAAGGTCCGGTCAGGGATCGTAACCGTCGTCGCCAGGGACAAGTTTGTCATCAAGGTGTCCAAGGACCTGACCAACCAGTACGATGCCAACCGCCTCAAAGAGCTCTTTGGCAAAGGAGGCGGCCCGGCCCACCTCGTAACCGGGACCCTGACCGTACCCGCGGAACAAGCTTTCCAACGCCTTGCAGACGCCCTGAAATGACGAAATTCAAGTTCCTCCGGAAGCGCAGCGACTATTACCGCCACTTCACCGTGCTCGACATCGGCACCGACCTGATCAAGGTGCTCGTCGTCCGGCGCGAAGGTCCCGACGGCGAGGTGCTAGGAGTGGGGAGGGAGCCGCAGGCGCCGGCCGCCATGTCGGGTGGCGCGATCGCCGACCTCGAGTCGGTCATCAACTCGTGCAACCGAGCTCTCGAGGCGGCGGAGGACATGGCCAAGACCGTTCCCGGTCAGGTCGTAGTCGGCATCGCAGGCGAACTGATCAAAGGGTTCTCATCGACGATCGCGTATCCGCGCGAGAACTCGAAGTCCCGGGTCAGGGGCAGCGAGATGTCGACCATGCTCCAGATGGTCCAGCGCCGCGCGCTCCGCGAGGCGCAGCACCTGCTGGAGATGGAGCGGAGCTACGGCCAGCTCGAGGCGCGGCTCGTGCACTCGGCGATCACGAACGTGCGGGTAGATGGATACCCGGTGACGAACCCAGTTGGGTTCACGGGCAAAAATCTCGAGGTGACCGTCTTCAACACTTTCGCGCCGATGACGCACATCGACGCCGTCGAGACCGTGGTTCGCGAGCTCGACCTCGAGCTTGCCGCCGCTGTCGCGCAGCCATACGCGCTGGCTCGCGCGTGCGCCAACGAGGAGATCTGGGCCGAGGGTGGAATCTTCGTCGACGTCGGGGGCGGCACGACCGACGTCGCGCTCATCCGCGACGGCGGCGTGGAGGGCACCCGGATG
>DASZJK010000085.1:0-17903 GCA_035948155.1 Candidatus Dormiibacterota bacterium | reverse complement strand
GGCGGAATGCGGCAGCGGTCGATGATCGCGATGGCGCTCGCGCTGGAGCCGCAGGTGATGATCCTCGACGAACCGACCACCGCGCTCGACGTTGTCACGCAGCGCGAGATCCTCGAAGAGCTGATGGGCCTTCGCGACCGGCTCGGGTTCGCGGCGCTGTTCATCACCCACGACCTCTCCCTCCTCGTCGAGCTGGCCGACGACATCGCGGTCATGTACGCGGGCAGGCTGATGGAGCGGGCGCCGGCCAACGCGCTGTTCCGGTCGCCCCGACTCCCGTACACGCATGGGCTTCTGCACTGCTTCCCGCCCATGCATGGCAAGCGCGTTCCGATGGAGGGGATCCCAGGGTCACCTCCCGACCTGCGGGATCTCCCCTCGGGATGCGCTTTTCATCCCCGCTGCAGTTGGGCTCTCGACCGCTGCAAGCAGGAGGTGCCGGTCCTCGCGCCTGTCCCAGGGCGGAACCGCGAGGTCGCGTGCTGGCTGCACCGCGACGGCGCGGTCCCACCGCCGGAGCTCTCGCTGCCCGAGCCGGCGGAAGTGTTCCGCGAGCGGTTGACGCAGCAGGTGGGTCCGCAGTGAGCCAGACCGCGCCCGTCCTCGAGGGCCGCAACCTGACCAAGTACTTCTGGGTCAAACAGGGCCGCGGGTTGTTCGCCCGCAAGGCGCCGGTGCACGCGGTCGACAACGTCTCCGTCAGCCTCGAAGCGCGGAAGGTGACCGCCTTCGTCGGCGAGAGCGGCGCGGGAAAAACCACAGTGGCGCGAATCCTGGCCGAGATCATCAAGCCCGACAAGGGCACCGTCCTCCTGGACGGCGAGCCGGTGCCGCCCGGACGTCCGCGGTCCTACGCGCGCCAGGTCCAGATGGTGTTCCAGGACCCGTTTGCGTCGCTGAACCCGGTGCATCGCGTGCGCCACAGCCTCAAGCGGCCGCTCCAGATCCACCACCTCGCCGGCAGCGATGCGGATGCTGTGGTGGAATCTCTCCTGGCGCGCGTCGCGCTGAAGCCGCCGGCTCAGTTCGCCGACAGGTTCCCGCACGAGCTGTCCGGTGGGCAGAGGCAGCGGGTCGCCATCGCCCGCGCGCTTGCGGTCCGGCCACGGGTCCTGATCGCCGACGAGCCCGTCTCGATGCTGGACGTCTCCATCCGGCTCGGCGTGCTCAACCTGATCGCCGACCTTCGCAACGAGGAAAACCTCGCCGTCCTCTACATCACGCATGACATCGCGTCCGCGCGGTACCTGGCGGACACGATCGTGGTGATGTACGCCGGGCAGCTCGTGGAGGTGGCGCCGAGCACGGAGCTCACCGACCACCCTGCGCATCCCTACACGCAACTCCTGCTCTCCGCTGCGCCCGATCCCGATCGGGCGCAGCCAACACATCTGAAGGATCGGGGAGCACCACCGAGCCTGCTCGCGCCGCCGAGCGGGTGCCGGTTTCATCCGCGCTGCCCGCACGCGATGGACGTGTGCAAGCGCAAAGCCCCGCCGAGCATCACGGTCGGCGCGGACCACATCGCGGCGTGCTGGCTGCACGTCGACCCGGCGGAGCGGCAGGCCAGCGAGAACGGAACAGTCGCGACCGGACAACTCGTCAGTGAGACACAAAAGAGGTGAGGAAAGGTGAGCTCGTGTTTGGCGTTTCGGTCCCCTCCGGTGCGGGAGGGGGAGGGCTGTGGTGCCTGCGCTATTCCCGTCCACAACACGGAGGTGATTGATCCATGAAGTTTCGATCTTTAGCGGCGCTGATGGGGGTCGCGGCGATGCTGCTCGCGGCATGCCAGCAGTCGGGCACCGCGACGGTGTCCGGCGGCAAGCCACTCATCGCCGAACCGACCACCGGGGTGACGTTCTCGCAGGACTTCAACCCGTACGACTCGAACTCGGTCGCTTCGAGCATGGGCACGCGGAGCATCGTCAACGAGCCACTCATCGAGTTCGACGAGCTCGACCCGACGGCGGCCGGCACACACCCGTGGCTGGCGACAGCCTTTCAGTTTGCCAACGGTGGCAAGGACATCCAGCTCACCATCCGTCAGAACGTGAAGTTCAACGACGGCTCGTCCTTTGGCCCGGCTGACGTGGCCGCGACCTACAAGGTGGTGGCGAATCCTACGGCCAACATCTTCGGGGTCCCCGACCAGGCCTCTGATGCGACAGTCTCAGGCAACACCGTCACGCTTCACTTCAAGACGCCGCAGTACACCTCGCTCTTCACGATCCTGGGCAAGACATACATGCTCAAGGAGTCGGTGGCCAAGCAAGTCGCGGCAAACCCCACCATGACGATCGCCAACCCGGTCGGCACCGGCCCCTTCATGCTGGCGAGCTATTCGAGCTCGCTGATCAAGTGGAAGCCAAACCCGAACTACTGGGGCGGCACCCCACCGGAGTCTGAGATCGACACGCCGGCAATCGCGACGAATGCAGCGGCGAGCGACGCGCTCATCAGCGGGCAGCTCGACTGGGCCGGCAACGACATCCCCAACGTTTATCAGAACTACGTCAACCTGAACCCACTGACCAATCACGCCTGGTTTGCCTCAGGCTCCACGGTCACGCTCTACTTCAACCTGAACTCCGGCAACGGCGGGGCAACCGGCATCAACGAGGCAGCGGTGCGCAAAGCCATCAGCTACGGCATCGACCGGAACGCCCTGGCGCTCCTCGGCGAGTCCGGCTACGAGCGAGCGGCGAGCTCATCGAGCGCCCTGATCCTCCCCAACCAAAAGGCATTCCTCCCGACCGACGGCACCCTGGCCAACGACCTGTCGACCAGCGGCAACGTTCCTGACGGGGCCACGGCCAAGGCGCAGAACCTGGCCGCAGGGTTGGACGTTTACGACATCCTCAAGAGCGGAGGCTGGACGCCGCCCGCGAGCTCGCACTACGACAGCGGCACCCTGACCTTCAAGTCCGGCGGAAACTGCGACGGCAGCAACAACGCCAACTGCTGGACCAAGGGCGGGCAGATCATCAAGTTCTCCGTCTACGACCCCGTTCCGTTCTCCGACTACTGGGAGAACGCCGCGCTCATCTCGCAGGAGCTCCAGCCGCTCGGCATGGACGTGACCACCAAGCCGGCGCAGGGCTACTCCGACTGGAACACCACCCTCACGTCGAACCCCGCAGGATGGCAGACCATCATCCACTGGGGCAACGGCGGCAGCATCCCCTACATCCAGTACTACGACTGGTTCCAGGGCACCGCGGCGAAGCAGGTCGGCTACTCCAACACCGACGCGGCCGCAGCCCTCACGGCGTACGCGAGCACCGACCCCAGCGACACGGCCACGCTCTACCCGACCGTTCAGAAGCTCGAGAAGATCATGTCGACCGACGTTCCCTACGCTCCGCTTCTCTACGGCGCGGACTGGAACGTCTACAGCAGCGCCAAGTACACGGGCTGGCCCAACCAATCGCACCCCTACATGAACCCATCGCCCAGCGACCCGCAGATGGCCTACATCCTCATGCAGCTCAAGCCAGTTTCCTAGACCGTTTGTCCGACCCAACCGAGTCCGGCCGGCGTCCAGCCGGCCGGACTCACCACTCCGCATTCGAGGAGATCGTTCATGAGCAGCGCCACCGCCGGAATCTCTGACGAGTCGAGCCTGGTGGCGCGTCTCAGCCTCGAGCAGAAAGTGCGCCTGCTCACCGGCGCCGACTCGTGGGTGCTGCACGGTGAGAGCGCCGTCGGGCTCCGGCCGATCGTCATGTCGGATGGTCCCGCCGGCGTCCGCGGCGTGCGCTTCGACGCCGCCAATCCGTCGTCGTCTCTGCCGTGTCCGATCGCGCTGGGGGCGACGTGGGACCCCGATCTGATCGAACAGCTCGCGACCGCCCTCGGTCGCGAGGCGCGTTCGAAAGGTGTCGACGTCCTGCTCGCGCCGACGATCAACATCGTCCGGACTCCGCTGAGCGGCCGCGGGTTCGAATGCTTCTCCGAAGACCCGTTCCTCACCGCGCGCATCGCTGTGGCTTACGTGCGCGGCGTGCAGAAAGCGGGCGTCGGCGCGACCGCCAAGCACTTCGTGGCCAACGACTCCGAGACCGAGCGCCGGACTTATGACGCGCGCATCGCGGAGGGAGTGCTGCGCGAGCTCTATCTGGCGCCGTTCGAGGCGGCAGTGAACGAAGCCGATGCGTTTCTCGTGATGGCCGCGTACAACTCGGTGAACGGCGCGACGATGACCGCGAACTCGCCGCTCCTGCATGACCTCCTCAAAGGCGAGTGGGATTTCGCCGGCGTCGTGGTGTCGGACTGGTCTGCAGCCACGTCGACGGTGCCGAGCGCAGTCGCCGGCCTCGACCTGGTGATGCCCGGCCCGCATGGGCCGTGGGGAGAAAAGCTCCTCGCCGCGGTGCGCGCGGGCGAGGTGCCCGAGTCCGCGATCGACGACAAGGTGGCGCGACTTCTCGCGCTGGCGCGCAGGCTGGGCGCGTTGAACGCCGGCGAAGGCAACGGCGCGGGTCCCCACGCGGCTCTGATCGATCCCGACCTGTTGCGTGAGGTCACTGCGCGGTCGTTCGTCCTCTTGAAGAACGAGCGCGGGTTGCTTCCGCTCCGCGCGGGTGGCATCCATCGCGTCGCGTTGATCGGACCCAATGCGATCGAGCCGCAGCTCCAGGGGGGAGGCAGCGTCCGCGTCCTCGCGATCGCGCGGCCCGGGCTCGCCGATGCCCTGCGCGACACGATGGACGTGCAGCTGACCGTGCATCAGGGCGCGCTAACGGCCACGACGGTCGCGCTGCCGGCCCGCGGGACGCTGCACGACCCGGTCAGCGGGAGGGACGGAGTCCGGCTTGAGGTCCGCGACGCCGGCGGAGCCGTGCTCTACGACGCGCCGCATGCGACGAGCGTCCTGACGTGGTGGGACGGGCTGCCCGACCCGGTGTACGTGCGCGGAGCAGAAGTCATCATGCGCGCGCGATACCGCGCCGAGGTCGACGGGCTGCACGTCATCGGCGCCGCCGGCGTCGGACAGATGCGAATCGCGGTCGGCGACACAGTCGTTGCGGAGGCGACGAGCCTTCCTCCGAGCGACGTGGTCGAGGCGCTCTCCAGACCGCCGGAGCTGCGGGTCCCAGTGTCGATTCATGCGGGCCGTGAGGTCGACGTCCGGGTCGAGTACCGGCCCGACTCGCGGTTCGTGACGATGCGCCTGGGCATCGCGCCGCGGTGGCAGGAGGAGCGACTCCTCGAGCAGGCGGCGCAGGCGGCAGCCGCTGCGGATGTCGCGATCGTCGTCGTCGGCTCGGCCGAAGGTACGGAGAGCGAAGGTTTCGACCGCGAGACCATGGGCCTTCCCGGCCGTCAGGACGAGCTCGTGCGGCGTGTCGCAGCGGCCAACCCCAACACCGTCGTCGTGGTCAACTCCGGGATGCCTGTGCTGATGCCTTGGGCCGATGACGTCGCGGCCGTCATCCAGGTCTGGTTCGGCGGCCAGGCTTTTGGCGAGGCTCTGGCTGAAGTCCTTTCCGGCGATGGCGAGCCCGGCGGAAGGCTGCCCGTGTCCATGCCCCGCGCGGACACCGACTCACCCGTGCTGTGGGCTCAACCCGATAACGGTGTGCTGCCGTACGGCGAAGGCCTCCTCGTCGGTTATCGCGGCTACGACCGCAAGGAAACGCAACCGCTTTTCGCCTTCGGGCACGGGCTCGGCTACACCGACTGGCACTACGAGTCGGTGACGCCCTCCGAGGTGACGACCGCGGCCGGTGATGACGTAGAGCTCGTCGTGAGGCTTCGCAACTCGGGCAAGCGCGCGGGTCGCGAGGTGGTGCAGGTGTACCTCGAATCGCCGCAGGACGATCCGTCGCGCCCGCTGCGCACGCTCGCGGGGTTCGCCAACGTCGCCGCCGAGCCGGGCGAGTCCGTCGAGGCCCGCGTGGCGCTGCGCGCGCGGTCGTTCGCCTGTTACGACGAGTCGGCGGGCGACTGGGTCATACCGCCAGGTTTGTACACGATCCGGGTCGGGCGCTCCTCGCGCGACTTGAGGCTGGACACAAAGGTGGTGCTGCAATGACATAAGGCTGAGGGGCGTTTGGCTGCAGGTTGATTTGGTTGTTGGAGGAGGACTACATGAGATTGCGCAGTCTTCGAGCGTTGCTCGTTGCGAGCACTCTGGCGCTCGCGGGGTCCGTGACGGCGTCCGCGCTTCCCGCCTCGGGCGCACCGCCGCGTCAGCCCGGCTTCGGCCCCAACGTGTACGTGTTCGACCCCAGCATGCAGCAGAGTCAGATCCAGGCGACGCTGAACACGATCGCCACCCAGCAGGTTCCGCTGGGCAGCCAGTTCAACAGCAACCGCTTCGCGATCTTGTTCAAGCCAGGCATCTATGGGAGCGCTGGTTCCCCGCTCGTGTTCCAGGTGGGTTACTACGAGCAGGTGGCGGGCCTGGGCGCAATCCCACAGGACGTCATCATCAACGGCCAGATCGACGCTTTCGCGAACGCCCTGGACTGTCCGAACGGCCCCAACCAGTACTGCTGGGAAAACTCGCTCGTTAACTTCTGGCGTTCACTCGCCAATCTCGAGCTCAACGTCATAGGCGATCCGGCGGCCCTCACCAGCCCTCCCCTGGCCCAGGCGGGGCCTCCCATCAGCAACCCGGGAGCAGCCAACTGTTACGGCGGCAACAACGACTTCTGGTCGGTATCCCAGGCCGCGCCGCTGCGCCGGCTGGTGGTGAACGGAAACATCGTCTTCCAGGCGTTCTGCACCGCGACGAACTACGGCGGCACCGACTTCGCCAGCGGTGGCTTCAACGCTGACGTCCAGGTCAACGGCCATCTGCTCTTCCTTGGCAATCAGCAGTACTTCACCCGGAACAGCGCGATAGGAGGTGCGGACGGATGCCCGAACGGCCTCTGGAACAATGTCTTCTCAGGAGTCCACGGCGCGCCTGCTGATGTCTTCACCGGCACCTGTCAACAGAACACGGTGGTGGCGAAGAGCCCAGTCACTGAGGAGCAGCCGTACCTGTACGTGGACTCGAGCGGCAGCTTCAAGGTTTTCATACCAGCTGTGCAGCACAACTCGGCGGGCCCGACCTTCCTCAACGGCAGCGAAGCCGGGACTTCCGTCGCGATTGCGAAATTCTTCGTCGCGAACCCGAACACGTCTGTCGCCGACATCAACCACGCGCTTCGACATGGCAAGGACCTGATCCTCACCCCGGGCATCTACAACCTTGACCAGCCGATCGTGGTCACCCGCCCCGGCACCGTGGTGATGGGTCTGGGCTTCGCAACGCTCATTCCACAGAACGGCTCCGCCGCGATGACGGTTGACAGCAACATTGGAGTCAAGCTGTCCGGCCTACTCATCGACGCCGGTCCGGTGAACTCACCCGTCCTGCTCTCCGTTGGCGCGACATCCAGACCGAGCAGCCCAGGCAACCCCGACCTCATCTCCGACGTCTTCTTCCGCATCGGTGGCGCGGAGACGACGCCTGTGAGTGCGACCGTGAGCCTCATCGACAACGCGTCCAACTCGATCATCGATGACGTGTGGGCGTGGCGTGCCGATCACGGCAATGCCGTTGGATGGACCGTGAACAGAGCCGAGACCGGCCTCATCGTCAACGGCGACAACGTGACCGCGTACGGATTGATGGTCGAGCATTACCAGAAGTCTGAGGTCGTCTGGAACGGCAACGGGGGTACGGACATCTTCTACCAGAACGAGCTGCCCTACGACCCGCCCGACCAGGCTTCGTGGATGGCGACGCCGACGCAGTACGGCTATCCGGCGTTCGAAGTGGGGCCCAACGTGACCAGCTTCAACGGATACGGAATGGGCAGCTACGTGGTCTTCATCCAGACGACGGCCACCATTTATGAGGCCGAAGCGTTTCAATCTCCAACTTCAACCGGCGTGCAGTTCCACGACGTGTTCACGGTGTGGATCGCCGGGTCCGGGGGTGACCTGTCCATCATCAATGGGGTGGGTGGGCCAGACACCTCAACGAACCCAGGATCAGCCGCTCCTGCGGACCTCGTCAGCTACCCCTGATTTTCGCGTCCGGGCGGCGTCGCGCCGCCCGGGCCGCTACTTGATCAGGAGCGACAGCGAGACGTCGAGGACGTCGGGGTGGGCGCGCAGCGCCGCAAGGATTGCGCGCCCGCTGAACTTGCGGACGTCGTACTGACATATCACCGCGCACGGAAATCGCCTCGCCGTCATGTTGAACGCGGCCTCGTAGCCCAGCATCTCGTGCTCGGATTCGAAGCCCGCACGCTCGGACACCATCTCTCCGACCGCGCGCATCAAAGTGGCGTGGCCGTCAAGCGCGTCCCACAGCTTCCGCTCCCAGAACTCGAGGGCCTCTGCCACGGTCTTGCCCGGCGCACCGACCACCGTCAGGAGTCCGCTCGCCAACGCCGCGTCGAGGTCGACGTCCGGGTCCGCATCCAGCGCGACCAGGTAGCTGTTCAGCTCCTCGCCCTGGGCGAGGAGAAAGCACGGCTGCCCAGCCTTGATGCCTTCCGCGAGGAATGGGGCGGTCAGGCGGACCCGGCCCGCGTCCGAGTCGTAGAAGGCGGGGACATGGACCGGGACGTTCAAAACTTGCCCGGCGAGGACGAGGTTTGGAGCTGCCGGCTTCGGAGGCATTGATGCGGCCGGGTGCCGCCTTTGGGCCGCATCGACATCGCGGGAGTGAAACCGACGCTCCCGGCGCTTGCCCACGCGCTGGACCGGCAGATGCCCGCTGTCGCTCCAGCGCCGCACGGACGCCTCACTGACCCCTAGCCGCTCGGCCACCTGGCGGGTGCTCAGCATCTGCAATCTATCTCTCAGACAGATTACACTGAAGGATAGTTCGCAGGTTTCGGTAAAGAGAAGTCAATTTGATGGAAGCGGAACAGCCGTCGATCCGTGAGGTGGGCGATACCGGCCTCCGCCACGTGGATCTGCGTGCCGTGGTCGGACGAGGCTTCCTCGGCCGTCTCACCCCCGACCTGATCGAGGAGCTCGTCCAGTCGTCGCACTCGGCGTGGTACCCCGTCGGCACCATCCTGGGACCGGCGCCCGAAGGCTTTGGACCGGCGCTGGTGCTTGCCGGCCGCTTGCGGTTCTACCTTTCGGCGCCTGAAGGGCGCCAGCTCACAGTGCATTACGCCTTGCCGGGCGACATCGTCGGGACGGTCGTCCGCGATCAATCCCCCGTGGTCGCGCGGCTCGAGGTGTTGCGCCCTGCGACGCTCCTGCACCTCGACGAGGAGCATGTGAAGTGGCTGGTAGGCCGGAACGCTGCGCTCGCGAACGCGATGCTCCAGGAAACCATCGAGCGATTGCGCGCCGTCTATCGCCTGCTCGCCGCGCGCGCCTTCACCAGCGTCCGGGTCCGGGTCGCGCGCGACCTGGTCGAGCTTGCGGACATGTCCGGCGGCCTCGCCCAAGGGACCCGCCTGAGCGTGACCCATCAGTCCCTGGCCGACGCTACAGGCTCGGTGCGCGAGGTCGTCGCCCGGGCGATACGCGACCTGCGCCACGAAAGCGTGATCGCCACCGACGTCGACGGCATCACCGTCCTCGACCCCTCAGCCCTCAGGCGCCTGGCCGGCCTGTGACCTAAGTCCCCACGGGCGGGCTGCAGAGTCACTGCAATCCGCTGGGTGAACTAGGCACCGTCAGCGCATGACCATCGACCCGACGGCGGGACAGCACCTCGCCGCCCTCAACACAGCGCTCGCCTCGGCGCCATTGGGCGTCCAGGCCATCCTTTCGACCGCGACCTCCACGCTCAGCCGGCTCATGCCCGCGACGTGGATGGCGGTGCTGATGAACCCCAACCCAGAGACGTCGCGCGTGGTCGTCGCCGACGACTCCGACCAGGCGATGGCCGACTACGTGGACACCTTCATCGCCGCGATCGACGGGCCAAACCGTACACCGACGATGGGGCTGTCCCAGCAGGTGATCGAGTCGGGCAATCCGATCTTCCGGAAAGGCCTGGCCCTCGATGAGCTGCTTTCGATGGTCTCGACCGCTGGACAAGCGTTCATGCGAATGAGCCCGCCGCCGGGCCGCCGGCGCGACGTGGACTTTCTCATGGTGCCGATGCGCGTCGGTGGTGCCACGGTCGGCACGCTCTCGGTCGCCGACTGGAAGCACCGCGATGTGGTGAAGGAGTCAGACGTCGAGTGGGTGCAGGCGGCAGGCGACCGGATCGCTCTCTCGATCGAGCTGGCGCGCCTGGCCGGCGCTGTGCGGGACGATGCCGTTCGCCTCGAGCTGTTCCGCTCGATCGGACTGGCGTTCCGGCAGCGCCAGGACGTCGGGCTGGTCACCCGGGTCGTCGTCGAGCAGATCACCTCGCGTCTCGACGTGGACGCCGCCGACATTCTCTTGCTGGCGGCAGGCGCGAGCGAGATGGTGCTGCAGGCGACCGCCGGCTTCCGATCAGCCCTGCCGGTCGGAAACCGCATCCCGTTGAGCTCGCTCGGACGAGACGCTAACTGGGAACCCCGGGTCGAGTACCTCGCCGACATCGACCGCCAGAGCCGCAACCCGCGCGGCACGCATTTCGCACGCGAGGGTTTCCAGACTCTCGTCAGCATCAAGCTCCACGCGCGAAACCGGCTGCTGGGTCTTCTCGAGCTCTACAACCGCTCGATCGTGGAGTGGGATCAGGGCTGGCTCGACTTCTACGACACGCTCGGCGTCCTCGTTGGAGTTGCGATCGATCACCCCGCCGCTGCAGCCACCGAGGTAACGCTGGACAGGGCAGCCCGGGCGCCGCGGCCGGACTTCAGCGACCTGGAGCTCGACATACTGCGCCTCATCGTCGAAGGATTGACGAATCGCGAGATCGCGGAGCAGGTGCACCGGAGCGAGAACACGATCAAATTCCACGTCCGCCGCATCCTCGAGCGGACGGCCGCGTCCAACCGCACGGAGCTGGCGCGCCGCGCGACGCGGGAGGGCTGGCTCTAGGGGCCCGGCCCTAGTCCACCTTCAGCGGGACGATCTCGAAACGGTTGACATCGACCAGCCCGCGGTCGGTGATCTTCAGCTCCGGTATCACCGACAGCGCAAGGAAGCTCAGGCACATGAACGGCGCGTCCCAGCGCACGCCGTTGTGGCGCAGGATCCGCTCGAGGCCAAGCATCTCCTCGTGCACGGCGCCGAGGGGCGCGTCGCTCATCAGACCGGCCACCGGGAGGGCAAGCTCGCCCCTGACCTCGCCGCCGTCGGCGACCACGATCCCGCCGCCGATCTCCGCGAGCCTGCGCACGCACGCCAGCATGTCGCGGTCGTCGACTCCCATGACGATGAGGTTGTGCGCATCGTGCGCGACCGTCGACGCGAACGCGCCCTTCTGAAGTCCGACGTTGGTGGCGAACCCAACCCCGACGCGGCCAGTGGCGTGGTGCCGTTCGATGACCGCGATCTTGACCAGGTCGCGAGCCGGATCCGCGACCAGCTCGCCGTTGCGAGCGGTCGGCGCGACGACCTCGACGCCGGTGATCAGCTGCCCCGGTATCACCCGCATCACGCGCACGTGGCTGGCCGGACCGCGCACGACCAGGCAGTCGTCGGCGATCGGTCCGAGATTGACCGTCTGCCTCACCCACTCCGGAATGTCGATCGGCTCGTGCGCCGGCGCGGCGCCTCTTTTGAGGACTAGCCGCGGCCTGAACGACCGCACGTCGTCCAGCACGACGATGTCCGCCTGGAAGCCGGGCGCGATCGCGCCGATGCGAGCCAGCCCGTGGTACTGCGCCGCGTTGAGCGTGGCCATGACGAGCGCGTCCTCGGCGCGGACGCCGTGCTCGACCGCGACGCGCAGCATCGAATCGATGTGCCCCTCGTCCACGAGGAAGACCGGCTCGCGGTCGTCAGTGCAGAGCATGCATCGCTCCGGCCCGAAATCGCGGACGAGGGGAAGCAGGTCGACCAGGTTGCGGGCCGCGGATCCCTCGCGGAGCATGATCCACATTCCGAGCCGGCGCTTCTCGAGGGCCTCCTCGTAGGTCGCGCACTCGTGGTCGGATGCGATGCCCGCCGCGATGTACGCGTTGAGCGCGCGCCCGCGCACTCCCGGGGCATGGCCGTCGACATGGTCGGTCAGGCCGGTCGACAGCTTGGCCAGCTCGCCTGGCTGCCCGGCTATGACGCCTGGGAAGTTCATCATCTCGGCCACGCCGATCACGCGGCTGCGGCGCAAGAGCCCCGCCAGGTCACCTTCGGTGAACGGCCGTCGCGGCGACTCGAGCGGCGAAGCCGGCACGCACGAAGGCGCCATCACGAAGACATCGAGCGGAACGTGCTCGCACGCGTCGAGCAGCCAGTGCACGCCGTCGGTGCCCAGCACGTTGGCGATCTCGTGCGGGTCGGCGACAACAGTCGTCGTTCCGTGCGGCAGGACCGCGCGCGAGAACTGGTCGACCATCAGCTTCGACGACTCGATGTGCACGTGGGCGTCGATGAAACCGGGCACGAGGTAGGCGCCGCTGACGTCCACCTTCTGCTTGCCGTCATAGGATCCAAGCCCAGCGATGAAACCGTCCGCGATAGCGACGTCGGTCTCCATCCACTCACGTGTGAACACCGAGAACACCCTGCCGCCTGTCAGCACGAGGTCGGCCGGCTCGTCGCCGCGGGCCACACTCAGGCGTCGGGCGATCATTTGACAGGAGAGTATTGCGCACCCCAAACTCTGAGGAGCCATGTCTGAGTCGACGCGCATTCGCATCCTGACGCGGCGGCGCGCCGTCGACCATGCGGGCTGCAGCAGCTGCCTCTGTAGTTAGCCGGACTTCGACCCGACCGACTGCAAATCAATTCACTGGAGGCAGCACGCCATGAGCGTCACCGACGATCTCGTCCGCAACAACGAGTCTTACGCCCGTTCGTTCGGGAAGGGAAACCTTCCCCTCCCGCCCGCGAAGCACGTTGCTGTGCTCGCCTGCATGGATGCACGCCTCGACGTGCACAAGATCCTCGGCCTCGAGGAAGGCGACGCACACGTGATCCGCAACGCGGGCGGCGTGGCGACCGACGATGCGATTCGCTCGCTCGCCATCTCTCAGCGCTTGCTCGGCACGACCGAGATCATCCTCATCCACCACACGGACTGCGGAATGCTGACCTTCACGGACGACGGCGTGAAGCGCCAGATCGAGAAGGAGACAGGCATCCGGCCCGCGTTCGCCCTCGAGGCGTTCAGCGACCTCGACGAGGATGTACGGCAGTCGATCGCCCGCATCAAGGCAAGCCCCTTCATCCCGCGCAAGGACAGGATCCGCGGTTTCGTCTATGACGTCCGTACCGGGCGGCTCGACGAGGTGGGAGTGGCTGCCGCCGTCTAAAGGGGTCTCTACGTTCCGTCCAACCAACGGGGTCGCTGCTCGGCGAGGGTGGCGTCGACGGCATCGACGAACTGGTCGATGTCGCCTTCGCCCATCGGCGTCGACAGCGACCCCATCCCGCGGGGCGCCATCAGCACGCCGTTGTTGACGAGCGCCAGGAAGAACTCGTGCATCCGCTTCTTGTCTGAGGCCGCGACGCCGCGGTAATCGACGACCGGCCGTTCGCTGAAGTGCAGCGCGAAGAGCGAACCAACCGAGTTGACCTGCACCGGGATGTCACGCGAGGCGAAGACCTCGCGCAGCAGCTCTGCCACGCGCTCTCCCTTGCGGTTCAATTCCTCATAAACGTCAGGCGTGAGCTCCGTCATCGTGGCGAGCCCAGCCGCCATGCCGAGCGGGTTGCCGTTGTACGTCCCGCCCTGGGCGATCGAGCCTTCGCGCCGCGGGTCGAGCATCTCCATCACGTCGGCGCGCCCGCCGAATGCGGCCACCGGCAGGCCTCCGCCGATGATCTTGCCCATGGTCGTGAGGTCCGGAGTGACGCCGTACATCTCCTGCGCACCACCGGGTCCGACGCGGAGGGAGATCACCTCGTCGAAGATCAGCAGCATGCCGAGCTCGCGCGTGATCGCGCGCAGGCGGCGCAGAAACTCGGGCGTAGCCGCGATGACGCCGCCCGCTCCGATGACGGGCTCGAGGATCACCGCGGCGACCTCGGAACCCTGGCGACGCAGGATCGCGTCGGCTGCGTCGGGATTGTTGTAGGGAAGGACGACCGTTTGCTCCAGCGCCCACCGCGGCGTGCCGATGGAGTCTGGACGCGCGAGAGGAGCGTCGGCCGGACCGGCCTCGGCGACTGCGGGGTGCGTGCTCACCTCGGCGAGGTCATGCGTGCCGTGATAGCCGCCCTCCATGCGCGCAACCTTCGGCCGGCCGGTGAAGGCCCTCGCGAGCCGCATCGCGAACATGGTCGCCTCGGTCCCCGAGTTGCAGAAACGCACCGCATCCAGGCTGGGCACGCGCTCGCACAGCAGCGTCGCGAGCTCGACCTCGAGCGGGTTGGCCGCGGCAAAGCCGGTACCGCGCCCGGCCTGGCGCCGGATCGCCTCGACGACCTTCGGATGAGCGTGGCCGAGGATCATCGCCGTGTAGTTGCCGAGCATGTCGAGGCGCTCGGTGCCGTCGACGTCCCAGACTCGACTGCCTTCGCCGCGCTCGATGTAAAGGGGATAGGGGTCGAAGTACGTCGTGGTCCGGGTCGTGCCGCCCGGCATTGCCGCCACCGCCTTCTCGTGCAGCGCGCGGGACCCCGGCGTCGCGCGGCGGTACTCCAACTCCGGGTCGGGCACCTGGCTACGATACCGGTCAGGCGGCCGTGGACTGGGTGGGAATCACGGCATTAGAGGTCCGCCAATGAGCACGATCCGAGCCGAGCGCGACATCACCGAGCACGAGTCCGAGCAGGTCGAGCGCGCCAACTCGTCGGGCAGAACTCCAGTCGTCTTCATCCACGGTCTCTGGCTCCTCCCGAGCAGCTGGGACCGATGGGGCGATATGTTCGAGAGCGCCGGCTTCTCGGCCGTCAAACCCGGCTGGCCGGACGACCCGGAAACGGTGGCCGATGCGAAGGCGCACCCCCACGTGTTCGCGGGCAAGAGCGTCGGCCAGGTCGCCGACTACGTCAGTGGAATCGTCAAGCGCCTGCACAAGAAGCCGGCGGTCATAGGGCACTCCTTCGGAGGGCTGCTCGCGCAGATCGTTGCCGGCCGCGGGCTCTCGGCTGTCACCGTCGCGATCGACCCGGCCCCGTTCCGCGGCGTGCTCCCGCTTCCATTCTCTGCGCTGAAGGCCGCCTCGCCTGTGTTGAGCAACCCGGCAAACCGCAACAAGGCGGTCCCACTGACCTACGAGCAGTTCCGCTTCGCGTTCGCCAACGCGGTGAGCGAGGACGAGGCGAAGGAGCTGTACCAGACGTTCGCGGTGCCGGCGCCCGGCGAACCGCTGTTCCAGGCCGCGATCGCCAACCTCAATCCGTGGACCGAGGTCAAGGTCGACACGACCAATCCCGACCGTGGACCTCTGTTGATCCTCGACGGCGAGAAGGACAACACGGTGCCGTGGGCCATCGCGAACGCGTCGTACAAACGGCAGAAGCGAAACTCGGGTGTCACCGAGATCAAGAAGATCGCGGGCAGGGGTCACGCGCTGACGATCGACAGCGGATGGAAGGAGGTCGCCGAGACGGCGCTCACCTTCGTCCAGCGTTACACCTGATCGAGGGAAGCACAGGCTCGACGCTCAGCCACCTCGAAGGTGGCCTGTCCGGGCGGAGGTACGCGGCCGATGATCTGATGGGGCTTGACCCCGCGGATCGGCGGCCGCTGCTTGCCAAATACGACCTGCCGCTTGCCGCGAAGACGCTCGACCGCGAATCGATGGCCTCGCGCACGTCGGGCGGCCTGTGGCGCTGGCGCGAGCTGCTCCCCGTCAGGCGGTGGGATTCGGTGCTCTTCCTGGGCGAAGGCGCCACGCCTCTGATCGCGGCGCCGCGGCTCGGAACGCGGCTCGGCGTCCAGCTGACGGTGAAGCGCGAGAGCCTCAACCCGACCGGTTCGTTCAAGGCGCGCGGCATGGCCGTCGCCGTCAGCCGCGCGGTCGAGCTGGGAGCTCGCCACCTCGTGGCGCCGTCGGCGGGAAACGCCGGAGGCGCGCTCGCGGCGTACGCGGCGATGGCCAGAGCGCGCGCCACGGTGATCATGCCCGCGGACGCGCCCGAGTCGAACCGGGTGGAGGTGCTCGCGACAGGGGCGGTCCTGGTGCTGCTCGACGGGCTGATCAGTGACTGCAGCCGTCTGGCCGGGCTGATCGCCAGCGAGACCGGCGCGTTCGACCTCAGCACCCTCAAGGAGCCTTACCGCGTCGAGGGCAAGAAGACGATGGGCTTCGAGATCGTGGAGGAGCTCGGCTGGCGCGTACCCGACGCGATCGTGTATCCGACCGGGGGAGGCACGGGGATCGTCGGGATGTGGAAAGCGTTTGCGGAGCTCGAGGCACTCGGCCTGATCGGCTCCGAGCGCCCGCGCATGTACTGCGTGCAGTCGGAGGGCTGCGCACCCATCGTGCGCGCCTTCGACGAGGGCTCGCGTTTTGCCCGTCCATGGGAGGGCGCGCGCACGTCGGCGGCCGGCATTCGGGTGCCCTCGGCGGTCGGCGACTTCCTCATCCTCGACGCGGTGCGCGAGTCGGGCGGCGCCGCGATCGCGGTGCCCGACAGCGAGATCCTGGCCATGCAGCCGCGGCTCGCCCAGCTCGGGCTTGGTTACGCGGGCCTGGAGACGGCCGCTGCCGCCGCCGGCCTCGAGGCGCTCGTCTCGTCGGGCGCGATCGCCGGCGGAGAGGTTGTCCTGTTCGACACCGGCGCGGGCTTCAAGTCGGACCCGCCGGCGATGCCGCGCGCCGAAGTCATCCCGAACGACGAGGGGTTCTGGAGGGAGAGGCTGCTGCCGAACTTACGTCGCGCGACTTAGGGCGGCCAGCGTCCACATCAGACCGCTCTGGTTGAGCACAGGTCGAAGGCCGTGCCTCTCCGATGCGGCCATGATCTCGGCTGGCCGGTGGACGAAGATGTGGAAGTGGCGCCGGGTCAGCCACAGCAGGCCGTTGCCGATGCCCAGGCCTGCTCGGATCCACACCGAGCGCCGCGGGAATGTCATGACCAGAATGCGCTGGGCGTGATCGGCGGCCGCCCCCGCCAGGCGCGGCATGTCGTAGTAGCAGCAGAGGACGCGGTTCATGATCACGACGTCGGCGCCGTCGACCTGGTCCGCCGCCTGCGCAAAGTCCATCACCTTGCGCTCGACGCGGCCCGACAGGCCGGCTTCAGAGAGCAGCTGGTTGGCCACCTCTTCGTAGGTGGCCGTCAGCTCGACGCTCGTCGCGCGAGCCGCGCCCGCCTTGAGCAGCTCGATCTGGATCGCGCCGATGCCGCCGCCGATCTCGAGCACGGTCCGGCCCTGGACTCCTTGCTTCTTCAGGAAGTCGACGATGCGGCGCGACGTGGCGTCGAGCCCGCGCCGCTGGTAGCGCTTTGCCTCCATCTTCGCGCTGCGCTCGCTGAAGACCCATCGGTAGCCCTTGGGCGTGCAGCAGTCGCCCACCTCAGATCCATCCGCGGCGCCGGAACAGCACGAGCTGGATCATGATCGCGACGACCATGGTGCTGATGCCCACCGCGAAGGCCGCGTATGGCGACTCGAGCACCTGAGTGAGGTACGAAAAGTTCATGCCGTAGAAGCCGGTCAAGAAGCTCAGAGGCAAAAACACGCTCGCGATCACCGTCAGCGCTTTGGTCGTCTGGTTCAACCGGTTCGACACCGTCGACAGGTACACGTCCATCGCGCTCGTCAGCAGGTCGCGAAGCGAGTCCACGGTTTCGTACTGGCGGACGATGTGGTCGTAGACGTCGCGGTAGTAGAGCGTCATGTCCTGCTGCTGCAGGTGGATGCCGTGCGTGATCAGCGCCTGGAAAACGTCGCGCTGAGCGCCGAGCAGCCTGCGGAGCTCGACGACCGA
>DASZJK010000084.1:0-7221 GCA_035948155.1 Candidatus Dormiibacterota bacterium | reverse complement strand
CGCAGCCTGCTCGGCGAGCTGCCGCGGGACGGTCCGCTGGACTGGACGCGGCCGTTTCGCGCGCCTCATCACGGCGTGTCGATGGCGGGCCTGATCGGCGGAGGCTCGGGCCTCGCGCTCCCAGGTGAGATCAGCCGCGCGCATCACGGCGTGCTGTTCCTCGACGAGCTTGCCGAGTTTCAGACCCCGGTCCTGCAGGCGCTGCGCCAGCCGCTCGAGTCGGGGCGCGTGGGCATCACGCGAGCGGGCGGCTCGGTGGCTTACCCATGTCGGTTCACACTCATCGCCGCGACCAATCCGTGCCCGTGCGGCTGGGCGGGCGACGGGCTGCGAGCGTGTCGGTGCACTGCGGCGGCGGTCGACACGTACCAGCGCCGGTTGTCGGGACCGCTGCTGGATCGGATCGATCTGCAGGTGGCGGTGCGTCGCGTTCCGCTGGAAAGCCTGGCCAACGAGCCGCTTGGCGAACCGTCGGAGGTCGTACGAGCGAGGGTGGTGCTCGCCCGACAGAGACAGCTGGCCAGGCAGGGCTGCCTCAATGCTCAGCTGAAACCCGCCCGCCTCAGGCAGCTCGCGGGTCTCGCACCAACGTCGCGGCGCACGCTCGAGCGTTGGGGCGCGCAACGCGGGCTGACCGCCCGCGGGTTTCACCGTGCATGGCGGGTGGCGCGGACAGCGGCTGACCTCGACGGATCGGTCGAAATCGACGAGCACCACGTCCTCGAAGCGCTCGGCTTCCGGCTGCAAGATGTGGCCGCCTGAGCCGGCTCAACTGAGGACGCGGGGTCGCTGGCCTCCGCCCGAAGGACCGCGAGCGGCCATCGTCGGCTCGCGAAAGCCGACGCCATACGGCGAGGCCGTCGCCGAGGAGCTGGCGCTCGAGCTGGCACGCGCGGGAGCTGTCATCGTGAGCGGTCTTGCGCTCGGCATCGACGCCGCGGCGCACCGGGGCGCGCTCAACGCTGGAGGCGTGACAGTCGCCGTCATGGGCACCGGCGTCGACGTCATCTACCCGGCGGCGCACACGATCCTGGCCGAGGCGATCCTCGCGGGCGGCGGGGCGCTGGTCAGCCAGTTCCCCGACGGCACGGCTCCCAGGCGACACAACTTCCCAGCCCGCAACTACACGATGGCCGCGCTCGCCGACGTCGTGGTGGTCGTGGAGGCTGCCGAGGGCTCAGGCGCCCTGATCACGGCCGAGGCCGCGCTGGACCTACATAAAGAGGTAATGGCGGTGCCGGGCAGCGTCTTCTCGCCTCAGTCGGTGGGCACTCACGGGCTGCTGCGGGATGGGGCCGGCCTGGTCCAGAACGCCCGCGACGTGCTGGCGATCTTGAACCTGAGCGGCGAGGTCCTGGACGACCCCCTCAAGGCGCCCAGCCGGCTCGGAATCACGCTCCCGGCCCAGCGGGACGGCATCCTGTCCCACCTCTCGGACGTCCTGGCTTTGAACGCCGCCGAGATAGCCCGGAAGCTGCAGCTTCCGATCTCAGAAGTCCTTGGCCGGTTGACCGCCCTGGAGCTCGAGGGTGCGGTTAGAAGGCACCAGGGTGGGTATGTAAGGGCGTTGCGCCGCGGCAAAGAACGGGCGTAGGATGCCCGCCTCGGAAGCCCCGGCGGGGAACAAACGTCCTGGATTGGGAATAAAGAGGAAGCCGTGCCAGAAGGATTGATCATCGTCGAGTCGCCCGCCAAGGCCAAGACGCTGAAGCGGTTTTTGGGTGACCGTTTCGACGTCCGGGCCTCGATGGGCCACGTCCGCGACCTGCCCGAAAAGGAGATGGGGGTCGAAGTCGACGACGGCTTCAAGCCTCACTACGAGGTCGTGGAGAGCCGCCGCAAGACCATCAACGAGCTCCGCTCGGCGGCCAAGAACGACCAGGAGGTCATCCTGGCCTCCGACCCCGACCGCGAGGGCGAGGCGATCGCCTGGCACCTGGCCGAGGTGCTGAAGCTCCGCAACCCCAAGCGCATCGAGTTCCACGAGATCACCGCCGACGCGGTTCGCAAGGCGCTCGAGACGCCGCGCGAGATCGACATGCGGCTTGTCAACGCCCAGCAGGCCCGTCGCGTGGTCGACCGCCTGGTCGGCTTCCGGCTGAGCCCGTTCCTCTGGAGCAAGGTCCAGAAGGGGATCGGCGCCGGCCGCGTGTCGTCGGTCGCGCTCCGCCTCGTAGTCGACCGCGAGGAGGAGATCCGCAAGTTCGTCCCCGTCGAGACGTGGACGGTGGACGCGGAGCTCTCCAAGACGGGGTCTGACCAGCACTTCCTCGCCCGCCTCAACCGCCGAAAGGATGGTGGCGACGAAAAGTTCGAGGTCCACAACGAGGCCGAGGCGCAGGAGATCCTGCGCAGGCTCGAAGGCGCGAGCTACCAGGTCATCGGCGTTGAGAAGAAGCGCCGGACCAAGAGCTCAAACCCTCCGTACATCACCTCGACGCTCCAGCAGGACGCGTCAAGCCGACTGCGAATGCGGCCGCACATCGCGATGCGAGTCGCGCAGCAGCTGTACGAAGGAATCGAGCTTGGCGCGGAAGGCGCGACCGGTCTCATCACCTACATGCGCACCGACTCGACACGCATCTCCGCCGACGCGGACGCAAGGGTCAACAGCTGGATCAAGGGCCAGCACGGTGAGAAGTACCTCGGGTCCTCGCGCGCCGCGAAAGCGGTGCCCGGCGCGCAGGACGCGCACGAGGCCATCCGCCCGACGGACGTCAACCGCACGCCGGACTCGATACGGGACCACCTGACACCCGATCAGTACCGGCTCTACGACCTCGTCTGGCGGCGCTTTGTCGCGAGCCGGATGGCGCCCGCGGTCTACGACCAGACGCAGGCGGAGATCGAGGGAGGCGAGTACGTTTTCCGCGCCAACGGCTCGGTGCTCACATTCGACGGCTTCTACAGGGTATGGGGACGCGACGAAAACGGGGAGAACGAGCTGCCGCAGCTGGCGCAGGGCGAGCCGCTCGACTTCCACGGGGTCAAGCCCGAGCAGCACTTCAGCCAGCCGCCGCCGAGGTATACCGAGGCGACGCTGATCAAGGAGCTCGAGCAGCGCGGCATTGGGCGGCCGTCGACTTACGCGCCGACCGTGCAGACGATCACGAGGGAGCACGGCTACGTCGAGATCAAGGACCGCCGCCTGCATCCGACGCGGGTGGGCGAGGTCGTCAACGCCTTGATGGTCGACCACTTCAAGCCGATCTCCGACGACGAGTACACCTCCAACCTCGAGAAGCGGCTGGACCAGGTGGAAAGCGGGACACAGGAATGGGTGCCGGTCGTGCGCGACTTCTACGGACCGCTCCAGAGGATGCTCGACGCCGCCGAGGAGGCGACGCCCGCCGACACGGACGAGGAATGCCCGCTGTGCCACGAGGGGCACCTGGTGCGCAAGGCCAGCCGGTTCGGGCCTTTCATGGGCTGTTCGCGCTACCCCAAATGCAAGTTCCGCCGCGCCCTGACGGCCGACGGAGAGGCGCCGCAGCCGAAGCTGCTCGACGAGCCGTGCCCCACCTGCGGACGGCCGCTGCAGGTCCGCACGGGCCGCTACGGCGAGTTCATCGGGTGCTCGGGCTATCCGGAATGCAAGTACATCAAGCGCGACGCGGCGCAGGCGGAGGCGAAGCCCACTGGCGAGAAGTGCCCGCAGTGTGGGGAGGGGCAGCTGGTCGAGCGCACCGGCCGTTACGGCCCGTTCGTCGCCTGCTCCCGCTACCCGGACTGCAACTACCGGGCCAACATCGGCAAGGACGGCAAGCCGCGCCAGGGTCCAAAGGTCCTGGACGAGCCCTGCCCGATCTGCGGCAAGCCCCTGGTCGAGCGGCGCGGGCGGTTCGGGCTGTTCAAGTCGTGCTCCGACTACCCCAGGTGCCCGGGCCCCAAGGGCGCCGCTGGGCGCCCGCAGGGCGCTTCCAAGAACAAGAAGCGCGCCGCCGCTTAGACATCTCGAGCGCTGGGTATACTCCAGGAGCCGGTTCGCCAAGCGAATCGAGTAAGCACGCCCGGGGCAACGCACCTGTCCCTCCTGACCGGGAGGGCCTGAACCGGGCGGAAGAACAACAGGAGGCAACCAGACAAACGTGGCTCAAGTGACTTTGAAGCAGCTGCTGGAGGCAGGCGTCCACTTCGGACACCAGACCAGCCGCTGGAACCCGAAGATGAAGACCTACATCTTCACCGCGCGCAACGGCATTCACATCATCGACCTGCAGAAGACCGTCCGCCTTCTCGACGACGCATGGGAGTTCACCCGCAACGTCGCCGCCAGCGGCCGTCCCGTGCTCTTCGTCGGCACCAAGAAGCAGGCCCAGGAGACCATCCAGACCGAAGCCGCGCGCTGCGGCATGTATTTCGTCAACCGGCGCTGGATGGGCGGCATGCTGACCAACTTCAGCACCGTCAAGAAGCGCATCGAGCGCCTGCAAGAGCTGCGCAAGATGCAGCAGGAAGGCCAGTTCGAGCAGATGCCGAAGAAGGAGGCGAAGCGCCTCCAGGACGAGCTCGACCGGTTGATGTTCCACTTCGACGGCATCGCCGACATGAAGAGGCTGCCGGGCGCGCTCTACGTGGTCGACCCCCGCAAGGAGCACATCGCGGTGACCGAGGCGAACCGCCTCAAGATCCCGGTGGTCGCCATCACCGACTCGAACTGCGACCCCGACCTGATCACCTACGTGATCCCCGGCAACGACGACGCGATCCGCGCGGTCAAGCTCTTGACTGGAAAGATCGCCGACGCGTGCCAGGAAGGACGCCAGGAGGCCGCCGCTCGCGGCGAGATCCTGCCCGAGGTCGAGGAGCGGGAGTTTCTCGAGACGCCCCGTTACGAGGAGATCGAGGAGTACCTGGAGGACGAGGAGGACTACCTCCCGACCGTGTCGGAGGAGGAGTTCATCGGGCGCACCGCGGACGACGAGGAGGCGCGTTGATGGCCGTCAGCCTGGACCTCGTCAAGAAGCTCCGCGAGCTTTCTGGCGCGGGCATGATGGACTGCAAGCAGGCGCTGGAGGAGGCGGGCGGCGACGTCGACAAGGCTTTCACCATCCTGCGCGAGAAAGGAATCGCGAGAGCCAGCAAGCGTGCCGACCGCGCGACGGGACAGGGCGTCGTGGAGGCGTACCTCCACAGCACGTCGCCCGACTTCCCACCGCAGCTCGGCGTGCTCATCGAGGTCAACTGCGAGACCGACTTTGTGGCGAAAGGCGCGGACTTCCGCAAGCTCGCGAAGGAGCTCGCGCTCCAGGTCGCGGGCTTCGGCGCGCGGTGGGTGTCGCGCGAGGAGGTGCCCGATGACGTGCTCTTCACGGAGCGTGAGGTGTACGAGGCCAAGGCGCGCCAGGACGGCAAGCCCGAGCAGGTGATCCCGCGCATCGTCGAGGGACAGGTCGAGGATTTCCTGAAGCACAGCTGCTTGCTCGAGCAGGAGTACTTCCGCGAGCCAGGGCGCACGGTACAGCAGCTCATCGCGGAGAACATCTCCAGGCTCCAGGAGAACATCACAGTCCGGCGCTTCGCGCGCTTTAACATCAGAGAGAACTGAGCCAGCTCGCCGGGCGCGCGCAGGGCGCAAAGATGGATAAAGACGGTTCGCCGAAGTACAACCGCGTGCTGCTCAAATTGAGCGGTGAAGCGCTTGCCGGCAACCGCGATTACGGCATCGACCTCGAGGTCGTGGAATCGATCGCGGCGCAGATCAAGAGGGTGCACCAGATGGGCGTGCAGATCGCGCTCGTCGTCGGCGGCGGCAACATCTTCCGGGGCCTCGCCGCGACCGAGCGCGGCTTCGACCGCGCCACCGGCGACTACATGGGCATGCTGGCGACGGTGATCAATGCGCTTGCGCTGCAGGACGCGCTGGAGCGCGCCGGCATCCCGGCGCGGACGATGACGGCGATCCAGATGCCGCAGGTCGCCGAGCCCTACATCCGCCGGCGCGCTGTGCGTCACCTGGAGAAGGGACGCGTCGTCATCCTCGCGGCCGGCACCGGCAACCCCTACTTCACGACCGACACGACCGCCGCGCTGCGCGCGGTGGAGATCGAGGCGGACGTGATCCTCAAAGCGACGAAGGTCGACGGCATCTACACCGCCGACCCCAAGCGCGACCCGACCGCGACCAAGTTCGAGCGCCTGGGTTACCTCGAGGTGCTGAACCGCGGCATCGAGGTGATGGACAACACCGCATTGACCCTCTGCATGGACAACGACGTGCCGATCGTGGTCTTCAACCTTCTGACGCCCGGCAACATCGAACGCGTAGTGCTCGGCGAGGAGATCGGCACCTTCGTCGGTGCGCAAACCCGATGATCGACCCGATCCTTCGCGAGGCGGAGACCAAGATGGGCAAGTCGGTCGAGCATTTCGCCGCCGACCTCGCGACGATCCGCACCGGTCGCGCGAACCCCGCGTTGATCGACAAGATCATGGTGCCGTACTACGGCACGCCGACCCCGCTCAACCAGCTCGCGCAGATCAGCGCGCCCGAGCCGCGTCTGCTGGTGGTCCAGGTCTACGACAAGAGCCAGATGGGTGCAATCGAGAAGGCGCTGCGGACGAGCGACCAGGGCCTGAATCCGGCCAACGACGGGAACGTGATTCGCGTGCCCATACCCCCGCTCACCGAGGAGCGGCGCCGCGAGTATGTCCGCCTGGTCAAGCAGAAGGCCGAGGACGCGCGCGTGGCGATCCGCAACGTGCGCCGCGACGAGCTGCACCGGATCGAGCACATGCAGAAGGAGGGCGGCGTCGCCGAGGACGACTCGAAGCGCGCGACAGCGCGGCTGCAGAAGATCACCGAAGCGCAGATCGAGCGGGTGGATGGGCTCGCCGGCCGGAAAGAGCACGAGGTGATGGAGGTCTAGGCGACTTGTCCTCCCCACGGAGTGGGGAGGTGGCGGCGTAGCCGCCGGAGGGGCTGATGGGTACGCTTTCCTCACCCGTGGACGCTCCAGTCCCCCGCCACGTCGGGATCATCATGGACGGCAACGGCCGCTGGGCCCGCCGTCAGGGTCGCCCTGCGAGCTTCGGCCACCGCGCGGGAGTCCGTTCCATCAAGCGGGTGCTGCAGGCGTGTGAGGACTTCGGCGTGCACGCGCTCTCGATCTACGCGTTCTCGACCGAGAACTGGGCCCGCCCGCGCACCGAGGTCCGCGCGCTCATGCGCCTGTTCCACGAGACGATGCAGCGCGAGATCGACGAGATGCACCGCCGCGG
>DASZJK010000083.1:0-3007 GCA_035948155.1 Candidatus Dormiibacterota bacterium | reverse complement strand
GAGCGCGTCTTCGTGATGATGCGCGAGTCGGACCTGCCGCATCCCGCAGCCGAGGTCCGCCGGCGACTCAACCGCCATGAGGGCGCGCGCCTCCCGCGCTTCAGTGAGCTGTTCATGCTCCTGCTGCAGATGGGCACCGCACCCGACGTCGATTTCCTGAGGTATCCCATCACCACCCGCTACTCGGACATCGAGGAGGCCGTTGTCGACGTCCGGGCGATGTTCGGCGAAGGTTGGGACGAGACCGCGGGTCGCGCCGCGCTCGCAGAAATTCTTCGGCACGATGGTGATCAACTCGTCTACGACGGGGGTATCGCGCTGTCGGGAGTCGCGCATTGGCAGCCCCGGAAGAGCTGACCGTCAGGCCGGTCCGGCCGACGGACCGCGACCGCGTCGTGGAGATCACCCGGGATGTCTGGGAGGGTCGCGACTACCTGCCCAAGGTCTTCGACCGCTGGGCCTCCGACGCGGGCGCGTCCTTCCAGGCGGCCGAGCTCGATGGCGTCGTGGTCGGGGTCCAGCACCTGCGCCCCTACGCGCCCGGCCTGGTCTGGTACGAGGGCCTGCGCGTCGCCACTGCACACCGAAGGCAGGGTATTGCCCGGGCGATGCTCGAGTCGGCCATCGTCGAGTACCGGCAGCAAGGATTCCGCGCGATCCGGCTCGCAACGCTGGACGAGCCCGCGATCCACCTGTTCGAGTCAGCAGGTTTTCAAGAGCTGGTCGAGGTGCGCTGGTGGCGCGCCCATCGCGTCGAGGGCGGCGAGCCGGCCCGAATCCCGCACGCTGAGGATGCCGCGCGGCTCTGGCCGTTCGTCGCATCGAGCCCTGGGATCGACCTGTACCACGGGATATCTCCCGACCTCAACGGCGCGCGCGACCTGAACGCCGCCGAGCTGGAGCGCCTCGCGCGGGCCGGGATGGTCCGGCTCGGACCGAGCGGACGTGCCGTGTCATTGATGCGCGAGCCCTGGCGGGTCAATCTCGCCGTCGCGCTGATCGCGGGACGCGGCGCTGCGCTCCGGGAGCTGCTGATGGCTCTGCGGTACGAGGCGGACGCGGACGGAGCCGACCACGTCACCGTCAGCCTTCCGCCTGGGCATCCGGCGGAAGAGGACCTCAGCGCTTCCGGATACGATTTCGACGATGCCGAAGCCAATGCACATGTCTACGCCCTAGAGCTTCAGGGGCGCTGAAGGTCTGAGCACCCGCCGCTACGTCATCCTCGGCAACGGCATCGCCGGCCAGACCGCAGCCGAAGAGCTCCGCAAGGCCGACGCCGACGCCTCCATCACGATCATCGCCGCCGAGCGCCATCCGCTTTACAACCGCGTCGCACTGCCGCGATACCTGCGCGGACAGGTGCGGCGCGAGAAAGTATTCATGCGCACCGTGGAGCAGTCGGCGCAGCAGAACCTCGACGTCCATTACGAGACCTGGGCCACCGATGTCGATCTCGCGGACAAGATCGTGCTCACGAATCGTGGGCAGGAATTCAAATACGACGCGATCCTGATCGCCACCGGAGGCCGGCCCAAGCCTCCGCCCTGGCCCGGCGCGGCAGACGTCACCGCTTGCCTGGGATTCCAGACCCTCGACGACACCGACGCGATCATCGAGAGAGCGGACCAGTCGGAGCGCGTCCTGGTCATGGGCGGAAGCTTCATCGGCTACGAGCTGGCCGAGGGCGTCAGCTTTCGCAAGAAGGCGAACGTCACCTGGATCATGCGCGGACCCTGGTTCCTCCGCTACGTCCTGGACGAGGAAGGCGGGCAGCTCTGCCGAAAGCTCGGCGAGGAGCAGGGCGTGCAGTTCATCACGTCCGACGAGGTGCAGAAGTTCAGCCGCCACGACGGCCGGTTCCTCGCCGAAACGGTGAACGGCCACAAGGTGGAGTTCGACCTGTTGACGTACGGCGTCGGCCTGGATTACTACACCGAGCCGGTGCGCAACGAGGTCGAGCTGAAGAGCGGAATCGTCACCGACGCCAAGCTCCGGACGTCGGCGCCGGACGCATACGCAGCCGGCGACATCGCCGTGTTCTACGACCTGATGGTGGAGCGGCACAACCAGATGGGCACATGGGACAACGCCGAGGCCCACGGCAAGGTGGCGGCTCGCAACATGGCCGGCGCAGACGAGGACTTTTTCGACGTGCCCACCTACACGACCACGATGTTCGGATCGACGCTTGCGGTGATGGGCGTGACGCCCGACGTGCAGCCCGGCCTGGAGTCGGTGCGCACCTTCAGCTTCGAGGAGAAGTTCTACCGCAAGCTGTTCTTCAAGGACGACCGGTTGGTCGGCGCGATCATGATCGGTCCGCCGAAGGGCCGGAAGAAGCTGATCGAGATCATGCGGTCCCGCCAGAAGATCGAGCGGCCCAAGCAGGAGCTGCTCGACCCCGCGAACCTCAAGGAGTGAGGCGCCTCGCCGTGCCCGCGGCGATATTGCGTTTTGCGCAATGTCGGTGTATCGCACGGTCGCGATTGATGCTTTTTGCGCAAAGTGCGTGTATCGAGCACTTCGATCAGCGGACGGGACTCAATTGGAGGCGCCGCTAGCTCGGAACCCGCGTATCGTTTGCTTCAGACAAATGACATTCGCTTACAGCGAAACCACCCAGACCATCCGGCGGGCTCTGGGCTCCGTCCTGCGCGGCCGGCGCGAGGCTGCCCGGAGGACCCTGAGCGAGGTCGCCGCCGAGGCCGGCCTGTCCCCGGCGCACCTCTCCGAGGTCGAGCGTGGACGCAAGGAGATGTCGACCGAGCGCCTGGTCGCCGTCGCCCACGCGCTCGGCGTGCCACCCGGCGAGATCTACGCCGACCTGGCCCGGCTGCTCGGCGCCGACGCCGACCGGCGAACGTGGCCCGAGGACCCGCCCGTGAAGCTGCGCCTCGCCACGGCCGCGCTCCCGCTCGAGGCGCTGCGCAGCGTCGCCGACTTCAGCGCCTACCTGGCGATGGCAAACCCGCCGCCGCCGGCCAAGGAACCCATCGGCTTCATG
>DASZJK010000082.1:0-3725 GCA_035948155.1 Candidatus Dormiibacterota bacterium | reverse complement strand
GCGATACAAACCCTGATGGCGTCAGCCATCACGGTTGCCTCCCCGCTCGCGGGGAGGCGGCGCGCAGCGCCCGAAGGGGCCGACCCTCACAGCTAGTCCCTGCGGCGGCCCCGGTCTCTGCCTCCGCCGTTGCGGCCTCCGCGGTCGCGACCGCCGCTGTAGCCGCCACCCACGGGCGCGGGGGACGCCAGCGCGGTGGCTTTCGCCTCCTCGCTGATCTTCTCGTCGGCCGGCTCGCCCTTTGCGGCCAGCTCCTCGATCGCCGCCTGGCGGCTGAGGTTCAGGCGGCCCTGGCTGTCGATCTCGACGGCCTTGACCACGATCTCGTCGCCGACGTTGGCCACCTCCTCCACCCGCTCGACGCGATGGTCGGTGAGCTTGGAGATGTGCACCAGGCCGTCCTGGCCGGGCAGGACCTCGACGAAAGCGCCGAACGGCATGATGCGCACGACCTTGCCGTGGTAGATCTTGCCGACCTCCACCTCGTCGGTCAGGCTCTTGATCCAGTCGATGGCCTTCTGACCGCCTTCCTGGTCGACGGCCGCGATGAACACCCGACCGTCGTCCTCGACGTCGATCTGCGCGCCGGTCTCCTCGACGATCTTGCGGATCATCGATCCTCCCTTGCCGATGATGTCGCGGATCTTCTCGGGGTTGATCAGGATGGTCGTGATGCGCGGCGCGTAGTGGCTCATCTCGGTGCGCGGCCGCGGCAGCACAGCGGTCATCTTGTCCAGCACGAACAGCCGCGCCTCTCGCGCCTGCTCCAGGGCCTGGGCCATGATCTCCTGGGTCAGTCCCTTGATCTTGATATCCATCTGCAGCGCGGTGATTCCATCGCGAGTGCCGGCGACCTTGAAGTCCATGTCGCCCAGCGCGTCCTCCACGCCCTGGATGTCGGTCAGCACGGCGAACTTCCCTTCCCGCGTGACAAGACCCATCGCGATGCCCGCGACCGGCGACTTGATCGGAACGCCGGCGTCCATCAACGCGAGCGTCGAACCGCACACCGACGCCATCGACGTCGAGCCGTTGGAGCTGAGGATCTCCGACACCACACGGATCGTGTAGGGCCAATCCTCGACCGGCGGGATCACCGGCAGCAGCGCCCGCTCCGCGAGCGCGCCGTGGCCGATCTCGCGGCGACCCGGGCCGCGCAGCGGCCGAGCCTCGCCGACCGAGTACGGCGGGAAGTTGTAGTGGTGCATGTAGCGCTTGAACTCTTCAGTGGTAAGCCCGTCGAGCTTCTGCTGGTCGGACATCGAGCCGAGGGTTGCGATCGTCAGAGCTTGCGTCTGACCGCGGGTGAACAGCCCGGAGCCGTGCGTGCGTGGTAGAACGCCGACCTCGACCGAGATCGGGCGTACGTCCTTCAGGCCACGGCCGTCGACGCGCACGCCTTCCTCGACCACACGCTCGCGTACGCGGTCCTTGAGAGCCCGGTCGAAAAGCTTGCCGAGGATGTCGATGTGCTCGGGAAAGCGCTCGCCGAGCTCGACGATCGTCTTCGCTCGCAGGTCGTCGAGAGCCTCCTCCCGCCTGGCCTTGTCGGCGCTGTACAGCACCGAGTCCAGGCGCAGCGCGAGGTACTCGCCGACGATCTCCTGCATCTGCTCGGGGTAGGTGTTGGGGATCCACTCGCGCTTGTCGAGGCCGACCTGGTCTCGCAGCTCGAGCTGAGCGGCGCAGATGCGCTTGATGTCCTCGTGCGCGGTCGCGAGCGCCTCGAGCACGATCTGCTCGCTCACGCCCTTGGCGCCCGCCTCGACCATGAGGATCGCGTCAGATGTGCCGGCAACGACGAGGTCGAGCTCCGAGTCGGCCATCTGTGACATGGGCGGGTTGGTGACCACCTGGCCATTGATGTAGCCCATGCGCACCGCTCCGACGGGGCCCTGGAACGGGACGTCAGAGATGACGAGCGCGGTGGACGCGCCGTTGATGCTGAGGATGGTCGGGTCGTTCTCCTGGTCGACCGACAGCACGGTCGAGATGACCTGCACGTCGAGCCGGAATCCATCGGGGAACAGCGGCCGCAGCGGCCGGTCGGTCAGGCGCGAGGCGAGGATCGCCTGCTCGCTCGGCCTGCCCTCGCGGCGCATGAACGCGCCCGGGATCTTGCCCGCCGCGTACAGCTTCTCCTCGTAATCGCACGTGAGCGGGAAAAAGTCGATCCCCTCGCGGGGCTCCTTCGACATGACCGCGGTGCTCAGCACCACCGTGTCGCCCTGGCGGATGATCACCGCCCCGTTGGCCTGCTCCGCCACCCTGCCGGTTTCGAGCGAGATGCGCTTGCCGGCTACTTCTACGTTTTTCGTGACAACTGCCACGCCAATACCTCCATATGTGGGAGGAACCCTGGCGGTGCGACTCTGGGTCAGTTTCCTAGCAGCTGCCGTTCAGCGACCGCGCGCCAAATGAGAGCTTCTAAGAGGCTGACCCGCGCTACCGTGCTGGGTCCTCCCCGGTTTAGTTTGTGGGCGCCCTGCGCGCGCCCGGCGTCATCTCCTGATCCCGAGCTTCGCGACGAGGGCGCGATAGCGCTCGACGTCGGTGTCCCTCAGGTAGTTCAGCAGGCGCCGTTGCTTTCCGACCAGGAGAAGGAGGCCGCGGCGGGAGTGATGGTCTTTGGCGTGCGTCTTCAGGTGCTCGGTGAGCTCCCGGATGCGAGTGGTCGACAGAGCGATCTGAACTTCGGGGGAACCTGTGTCCCCATCAGCGCGCCTGTGATCCGCGATCAGCTTGCCCTTGACTTCTTTCTCTACTGCCAAACTCGGTTCGGAAGTATACGGGGCGGTCGCTACCGGCTGTATTCGACCGAGCCGTCCGACCTTGGATCGGCGCCCGCGCGCCACTCACCGGGGCGATCGATGAGGATCGCGTGGGCGTGCCCAAACGATTGGTGCCGCGCCGGCATGAGCATCACCCGCGAGTCCGAGCGCGCCATCCCTCCCGCCCCCGGATAGTCGGCCTCGACCGCGAGCGTCACGCCGTCGTTCAGGATCATCTTCCGCGGCCTGGCGACGGCCTCCGCCGGCTCCAGTCCCTCGTTGACGAGGTTGCGCAGCACCTGCACCTGGAGCTGCGGCTGGCGTGGGCCTCCCATCGTCCCGAACGACGCCCACGCCTTTCCATCGCGAGCGGCCATCGCCGGGATGAGCGTGTGCATGGTCCGCTTCTTGGGCTCGAGCCGGTTGACGTGCCCCGGGTCGAGCTTGAAGTACGCGCCGCGGTTCTGGAGCAGCATTCCGGTGCCCTCCGCCACGATGCCCGATCCGAAGTCGTAGGCGACGCTCTGGATCATGGACACGACGTTGCCTTGCTCGTCGGCTGCGGTCAGGTAGCACGTGTCGCCCGCCCTTGCAGCGGTGTCCACCTTGCCCGAGGTCACCGACTGTGAGTCAAAGAACGCCTCGAAAGGCGCAGAAAAGAAGTCTGGGTCAGTGATGTATCGATCGCGCAGCGCGTAGCTCGCGTCGCGCGCCGCGCGAAAGTCCTGGCCGGCCTCGAGCCGGATCGCCATCGCGGCCGCGACGAGTCCAACCGTCGGCGGGGGCAGCTCGTAGACCACCGTATCCCGATACGGGAACACGACTGGCTCGACCCACTGCGAGCGGTGAGTGGCGAGGTCCTGTCGCGTGATGAAACCATCCCGCTGCTTGATCGCGTCGGCAATCGCGGCGGCGGTGGCCCCCCGATAGAAGCCGTTGATGCCGTTTCGCCCG
>DASZJK010000081.1:0-6129 GCA_035948155.1 Candidatus Dormiibacterota bacterium | reverse complement strand
GCCCTGGCTTCCGCCGTGGAAGCCCACTCTCGACGGGTCGGTGCCGGGCCACCGGGCCAGAAAGTCGCGCGCGGCCGCGGCGTCGTCGGCGTAGATGTTGAGCGCGGCCGGGGTGGCGAACTCGCCCGGAAAGGTCCCGGTCGACGAGCCGACCCCGCGCTTGTCATAGGTGAGGACCGAAAAACCCAAGCTCGCGTAGACGCCGACCCAGACGTCATAGAAGTGCCGCTCGCCGCGTTCGGCTCCGTGCACGATGACGATTCCGGGATGCGGAGCCGCGCCCAGCGGTTCGGTGATGGCTGCGGCCAGCTGCGCTCCCTGCGCAGGGATCGCCACCTGCGTCTCCTTGTAGGCGATCCGGTGCGCGGTCCTGGCCCGCGCGGACTCACTGATCGTCAACGTCTGCCCAACGAAGGACAGGTCGGCAAACCTCGGAGCCGGTTCGAGGAATTGGAAGCCGATGGTGAAATGGCTCGGGGTGCCGGTCGCGTAGATGGTTCGGTAGGCGGAGGTCTTCATATCGAAAAACCAGCCGAGGCGTGCGATCACCACCACGTCACCGCTTCCGTCGGCGTAGCTCCCGTAGTAAGGCAGCAGCTGCTGGACGCTCGCGGGAATCGGCGCCGCCGCCGGAGAAGCGGGCGAACTTGGTGAGCCCGGCCCGCAGGAGATGAGGGATGCAGCCACGAGCGTCGCGACCACGAGCCGCATCGAGCGACGATATCACGGCTCCGTGGTAGTTGCCACGGACCCGTGCTAATCGATATAGTCGCAGCAAGGTTGAGTCGAGCTGAGATATCGCTGCTCTTCGACTTCTTCGTCACGTCGCAGCGCCTGCGCCGGGTGCTCACCGACGCGCTTGCCGACGCCGGCATGCGCCCGGACGAGTACGCGGTCTACAGCCTGCTTCTCGAGAAGGGCCCGATGACGGCGACCGAGATGTCGGAGATGCTTGGCATGCCGCTGACCACGGTCCTTGACTACGTGAGAGCGCTCGATCGAGCCGGCCACCTCGTCCGTACCGCGCATCCCTTTGACGGGCGCTCGATCGAGCTGAGTCTCAACCGATCGGGGCTTGCCGCGCAGAAGCGCGCCAACCGGCACTGGGAGGTCGCGCGGAAAAGCATTGAGGGCGGCCTCGTGATCCCACTCGATCAAGTCAGGCGCTCACTGCACGCCCTGGACGATTCGGCCCGACAAACGGCCGGTCGTTTGAGGCGAGTCCGCGTCTCACAGAGGGCTGGCGGCTAGGCGTCCAGCGCCTGCCGGATGCCCTGCAGGTGCCGCTGCGGATGGCGGCACGCCTGCCGGACCAAGAACGCCACGTCCTGGGCGCCGAGCCAGCCGAACTTCTGGGTGACGCTCAGCTGCTTGTCGGTCAACCCATGCAGGAACATCGACGTCCGCGCCGTGGTCGCGCGAAGCCGCTCCATCGTCGTCGCGCGTGGGCGGCTTCGAGCCTCTCTCGCGTGAGCGGCGTTCTCCGAGTCGATCAGGCCAGGGTCCACCTCGACCGCGCGTCCACGGAGAAACGTGGACGCCCACTCTATGCTCTGGTCGTTGCCCGCGGCGATGTGGTCGAACAGCACGCCGACCGTGCGCTCCTCCTCGTTGACCCGACGCGTCCACTGCTCGTCGTCGCACGACTCGGCGACCTCGATCACGTCGGCGAGCACCGCGTCGAACTCGTCGGCCAGCTGCGCCGCAGCGCCACGCACCTTCATCAGGCCACCGAGTCAGGCATGACATCGCAGACGTTCGCCGCCTCCGGCGCTCGCCGGGGCCGGCGCGCCAGCTCGCCGCCGCAGTTTTTGCAGCGGCGTCCGAGCGCCTCGGAACACGTGGCGCAGTAGGTGCACTCGTAGCTGCAGATGTACGCGACCTCATCCGGTCTCAGCGATGCACCGCACCGCTCGCACGCGACCCGCATCGCCAGACCGCTCATCTGCGCATTCGCGGAAGCGGTTCGGCGTGCGCCGTGAGTCGGAGAGTTTCCGGACGTACGGAAAACACCGGACGATAGGATAATCCCGCCATGCCGAAGCCGCAAGCCCCTCAGGTGATCGACCGCAGCGCCGCCCGCCCGCTGGAGAGCACGGTCAGCTACGGCACCGGGCTCGAGGCGGTCCTCTGCATGATGGTGCTCAACGGGGACCCGCCCTTCGCCAGCTTCGAGCGCGGACCGGAGCTGGCTCGGGCGGTGAGGAGGGGCCTACCCCAGTCGGTCGGTCGGGCGTCGACAAAGCTCCGCACCCCGCAAGGTGACCCCTGGTCGGCGCTGTTCGCGTGGCTGGCCGCGGACGATCCGCAGCCGCACCACATCGGCACCGTGCTGGAGCGCCTGGAGGGGACGGCCCCGGCAGAGATGAAGCTGACGATGCTGGGATTCGGTCGCACAGCGGGCCAGCCCGGCGCTTCCCTATACAGAGCGGTAGCGGCTGGAGACAAGAGCGCCGTTCCGGCGCTCCGAAGAATCGCAGCGGGGGAGGGTCGCGCCGAAGAGGTGGAACCGCTGCTCCGGATCACGGCGACCGATCTGCGCGCCCTGGTGATGGACACGTTTCGCGACCTGCCGCCCGAGCTTTACGCGGGGCCTGGCGCGGCCGAGCTGCTGGAGCGCAACGCGGTCGCCGCGAGTGAGCAGCTGTTCGACAGCCGCGTCCTCGACACCGTCGTGGAGCGGCTGACCCGCGGCCTGATGTTCAAGCCCGAGCCCGGAATCACCGGCCTGGTGCTGGTTCCAAGCCTCGTCCACCGCCCATGGACGCTGGTCCTGGATCACGGTCATCGCAGGGTCTTCTGCTACCCGGCTCGCCTCGAGGCTGAGCTGGCGGCGCCGGATCTTGGTCTGATCGCGATCTACAGGGCCCTCGGAGACGGCACCAGGCTGCGGATCCTGCGCCGCCTGGCGACCGGGCCGGCGAGCGTCGCCCAGATGGGCGAGCAGCTTGGCCTGGCGAAGTCGACCGTCCACGAGCACCTGCTAAGCCTGCGTGCCGCGGGGCTGGTCAGGCTTCCGGCTTCGGGTGGCTTCGAGCTCGTGCCAGAGCTACCCGACCTCAATTGGATGCTGAAGGAGTTTCTCGGCCTGGAGATGCGCAGCCACTGCGAAACATGCGGGGCGCAGCTGGAGCCGGGCGGGGTCGCCTTCATCTGCAGCTACGAGTGCACGTTTTGTGAATCGTGCGCCGGCGTCCATCACAAGATCTGTTCAAACTGCGCCGGCGAGCTTGTGCAGCGGCCGCGCAGATTGAAAACGGCTTCACGCACGCCCGGTGGAAGCCGCGTGCACCGCGGCGAACATCAGCGCGCCCGAACCTAGGGCCGCGCCATCGTGTGAACGCCGATCGACATGAGGGCGTGAGCGAGCCCGTTCGCGTGCGTCTTGTGCTCGGTGCCGCGCGGGACGACAAAGACATCGCCACGTTTGAGCTCGACCACGGGCGAAGCCTCGAGCTCGACCGTGAACGTCCCGTCCCAGCACACGAAGAGCTGGTCCTCTTCGTGGTGGTGCCATTCCATCGTGCCCTCGACCCTGATCAGACGGAAGACCGAGCCGTTTGCCGTCACCACGTCGCGGGCGTCCCACGCGATCGACAGCGAGTCCGCCAGTCTCGAGATGGAGATCGGCTCCGCCGGTGACGACATGAACCCAATTGTCCGTCCGGCAAAGACCAGACGAGGTCCTCCCCACGAAGTGGGGAGGTGGCGCGCAGCGCCTGAGGTCCTGCCCGGCTGCTTGTCTCATCGCGGAAGTCGTCGGGCCCGGGCCCCCTCCGCCGCCTGACGGCGGCACCTCCCCACGCAGTGGGGAGGACTACACGAACAGGGAGGGACCTTTGCGGTCCCTCCCGGGGCGTGGCTTCAGGGCTGGAGCTGGAGGGCCCCCGCCGAGATCTCTTTGGACGCGCCAGATTGCGCGGCGTAGCTGAGGCTCCCGATGTACTCATCGACCTTGAAGGGGTGCGAGGCGGCTGGCGTCAGGTAGTTCCTCACCCAGGTGGGGAGCTGGGTGGTCCCGGTCGAGCGGTCGGCCGGCTGCGCCCGCGTCAGGTCCGACTGGGTAAGGTCCTGGTTGGTCCCGGTCGAGCGGTCCGCCGGCTGTGCCCGCGTCAGGTCCGACTCGGTCAGATCCTGGTTTTCGCCAGTGATCCTCTGGACCTGAACCGGGTGGCTGGGTGCGGCACCCTGGGAGGTCAGCGCCCTGACCAGGTAACCGCCGCTCGCCCCGGCCATCAGCGCAGCGCTGACGGTGACGACGAACACACCGATTCCAAACGATGACATCCGGGTTCTCTGGATGGCTGCCATCACGATTTCCTCCGAACAGCTCGAGCCGCTGGGCTGCAAGCGGGTTGACTGCGACGGTGGCAGCGTCCGATCCGGGCTTCAACAGGCGCTCAAGCGACCCTCAAGTGGTCGCGAGCCGGCCGCGAGAGCTCCTAAGCGTGTGTCAGCTTGAGGTCGTACTCGATCGTGACCAGGGGTTCGGCGTGCGTGAATGAGATGTCCGGCGGCGCGATGGCGAAGTCGCGCATGTCGACCGCGATCGACCCGGCGACCTCAGCCTGGGCACCGCCGGCTTGAGCCTGTACATGCGCGGTGACGTCCTTGGTGACTCCGTGGACCATGAGCTTGCCGGCCACGTCGACGCTCGCAGGCCCGCTCGACGGCAGCGGGAAGCTCACGCCGTCCGATGTGAACACCGCGGTCGGAAACTGGCTGGTCTGGAGATAGATCGACCGAACGAAGAAATCGCGCTGGTACACCTGGTACGTCGCGTATTTGTCCTGGCTCACCAGAGACGCAAGGTCAACCGTGAACTTCATCTGCGAGATCTTGACCGTCCCGCCCGCGACCGAGACCACCATGCTCCCCGTCACCTTTGACGTCCGCGCGACCGCCTCGGTCTCGCTCGGTTGGTTGATGAACTGCTCCTTGGCGCGATAGCCGGCCTGCGACCCGGGACCGACCGTCCACTTACCGGCCAAAGACGACGTCGCGCCGGAGGCAGTGGAATTGCTGAGCGCCAACTGCGGCGGGGCGTTGTGCCTGCTCAACAGCAGTGACGCCGCAGCGGCGGCCCCAGCCAGGACCACGAGCGTGGCTGCAGCGATGACGAGGAGCCGGCGGTTCGTAACTGCGGGAGGCTAGGTCTGCCTCGCGCATGTGTCAACGCTTTCGCCGATTTTTCCCATCGGTTTATCCCGATGGGCCGCGAGTCGATAATGGCCGCATCGCAACGAGAAAGTCGACCGTGCATTCCGCCGGCGCATCGCCTTCGCTGGCTGCTGAGCTTGCGTGGGTGCTCGATCTGCTGGTCCAGACCGCCCGCTATGGCGAGCCTGCGCTCGATGAGCTCGACCGCACACTCTTGCCTGGCGTGATGGCCTTGCGGCCGAGGGTCATGGATCGCTTCGCTTCCTTGTTCAGGGACAACCTGCGAGGCTGCCCTGAGCTTCTGATCGCCGCGGCGATGGCTGGTTGCATCGCGGACCAGGAGCCGCGGCGCCTCCTGGGCTGGTTGAGCACCCTGCCCAAGAAGACGCCGGTCGCTTCAGAGCTTCTGACCGAGCCCGCGCCGAATCGCCGGCCGCTGCAACGTCGCCTCGCTCTGCTCAACTCCGACATCCGTGTGCGGCGCGCGTATAGAAATATCCTGGCCGAGGTTTGGGAGCTGGCGCGCCCCGCATGGCAGCGGCGCGGCCGTGCCGTTGCGGCCCGAGCGTCCGATGCCTGGACCCGCAGGTTGAAGACCACGACGACAGCCCGAGGGCTGGTGCAGCTCATGCCGCCGCGGCATCCGCTTGCGCGACAGGAGCCTCCCTCGGTCGCAGCGCTGCTTCGACGCCGGCCGAGATTCGCGCTGGTCCCCGTCTACTTCTGCATGTCCGGCGGCCAGCTCGCGGATCTTGGCGACCACCTGCACGTCGGCGTTCCGGCCAGCGCCCTGGAACCGGCGCGGCGCACCCGTGATGCCGCGTTTGTCGCTGATCGCTTGCGCAATCTTGCCGAGCCGACGCGCGTACACGTCCTGATCTACCTGATGTCGGCGCCGTCGGGCGTGATGGAGGTCACGCGTGCGTTGGGGATGACGCAGCCGACTGTGAGCGAGCACATCCGGGTGCT
>DASZJK010000080.1:0-2062 GCA_035948155.1 Candidatus Dormiibacterota bacterium | reverse complement strand
CCGCTACCTGATGGCGGACCGGCCCGGCTACGGCGGGTCGACCCGCAAGAAAGGTCGCGGCATCGCCGACGTCGCCGACGACTACGCGGAGCTGCTGGAGGCCCAAGGGCTCGGCCGGGTACCCGCGACCGGGACGAGCGGCGGAGGTCCGCACGTCCTTGCGCTGGCCGCGCGGCATCCGGAGCATGTCTCGGCCATAAGCGTGGTCGTGGGCGGTACGAACCTCGAACCGCAAGAGGTCAAAAACCTCGTCGGCGTCAACGCCATGGGATACGAGCTCGCCGAGCAGGGATGGCGGCCGCTCTATGAGTTTCTCGTCGAGGTCCGCAAGCGGCTCCTCAGCGACGAGGGAATGCAAGGTGTGCTGAGCGATGCGCCCGAGCCCGATCGCGTCATCCTGGCCGACCCCGCCTGGCAGAAGATGTCGCGCAACAACATCGCCGAGACGCTGAAGCAGGGCGCGGAGGGCTGGACCGACGAGTCGTTCGCGATGCACCAGAGGTGGGACTTCGATCCCGGCGACGTGAAGACGTCCGTCACGTGGTGGCACGGCGACGATGACATGAACGCCCCCCTCTCGGCCGCCAGGCGCGTCGTCGCGAAGCTGCCGCACGTCGACCTCCGCGTGTGGCACGACGAGGGCCACTTCGCCTCGCTCACGCACGAAAAGGAGATCCTCGAGGAACTCCTCGCCCGAGCTTGAGGCGCGGCCGGAAACCCTCGGCGAGAGATTCGGCGATCCAGGCGGCCCAGATTCGGGCGAAGCGACGAGCAGCGCAGCGAGCACATCCGTCAGATTCGTAAGCGAGCAGCGCAGGACCTACTGGGGCCCCCTCCGGGGGAAGTGGGCTGCATGGGCGCCGAAGATCCGTCGAGGGCTTTCCGGCCGGGCCTCTATTTAGAGACGTTCACCTGGATGGTGTGATAGCCGGTGGCGCCGTCGGGGAAGCTCGGCGCGGAGCCGCTCGACTGCAGGTTGCCTGAGCCATCGGTGGCCCGGACCATCAAGCGGTAGGCGCCCTCGGATACGGGCGTCCACGCCATCCGCCAAAGCACCCACGTCAGGTTGGAGAGCGGTGGGTCGAAGGGGGCCTCGAACCATGTGCCGCCGCCGTTGGTCGAGAACTCGACCTTACTGATCCCGCGTACCCCGGCAAACGCGATGCCCCCAACCTCGAGCGCCCCGAGCTTCACGATGTCGCCGTCCTGCGGGGTGTCGATGCGCGAGGTCGTCTTGACGGTCGCGCTGTGGTCCCAGCCCTGCTGCTCCCAGTAGCCGCGCGCCTCCTGGTTGGTGAGGTTGATCGCATCGAGCCACTTCGGTCCCTTCATGCCGTAGTGGCCCGGGATCAGGATGCGGGCGGGATAGCCGTGCGCGGTGGGGAGCGGCGCGCCGTCGAGCTCGTACGCCACCAGGATCTCCGGCTGGCCGCGGACCATGCTCAGCGGCAGGCTCTCGGTGTAACCGTCGCGAGCATGGAACGAGACCCAGCTCGCCTGCGCTCGCGGTGAGGCCATCTCGACCAGGCCGGCCAGGGAGATCCCGGTGAACGAGCCCGTGCTTATCTGTGGACCGCCGACGTTGTTGCTCACGCATTCGAGCGTCACGTACTCGGTGACCGAGGGCAGCGCGCGCAGGTCGGCAAGGGTCAGGGAAATCGACCTGTCCGCCATCCCGCCCACCGTGAGCTTCCACGACTTGCCGTCGACCACGGGGTCGACGAAGTTCTTGGAGACGATGTAAAACTCGTCGACCGGCGTGATGCTCGGCGAGATGCCGCGCAAGCCGGTGCCCGCCGCGCTGAAGACCGCCTGATACCAATCAGGTCCCAACCGGTACGCGAGCGCCAGGATGCTGAAGCCGGCGATGCCGAGCGGCAGGCGCGTCAGCAGCCGGCGCCGGCCCGCGTCCACTCCTGGCGCCGGTTGGGCGCCCAACTGGAGCACGACCGCGTAGATCGCGAAAAGGGCCGCCCACTCGATCGGCGTCGCGATTCCGTCGTTGAGCCCGAGCATCCCGGCGCCGCCGATCGGGAGCAGCGCGGCGACCACGACGATCCAC
>DASZJK010000079.1:0-1842 GCA_035948155.1 Candidatus Dormiibacterota bacterium | reverse complement strand
TGTTGGTCGTCAGAACGGCCTCCGCCAAAACGAGCGTCAATATTACCGCAGAAAAGTCGCCTGGCCGGGAAAGGGTTGGGTGAGGTCATGGTTGTCGATGAGCCTCGTTTTTCCAATTCGGGCGGCGATCACCGCCAGGGAGCCGCCCTTCCGAAAAGTAGCCGGGTCCACGACCTCCGCGTAGTCGACCTTGACGAGCGGCTCCGCCGCGAGGCGAGCACGCAGGATCCCGCGCAGGCGCTCGGCGTCCCGCTCTCCTTCGGCGTAAGCCGCCGCGGCCTGGCGCAGCGCCGCGCTCAGGCTTGCCGCAGCGCGTCGCTCTTCGGTGCTCAAGTACGCGTTGCGCGAGCTCAAGGCCAGCCCGTCGCGCTCGCGCACGGTCGGCCCCACCCGGATGTCGACACCCAGGTCGAGGTCGCGCACGAGGCGCCTCACGACCGCAACCTGCTGCGCGTCCTTCTGCCCGAAGTAGGCGCGGTCTGGCTCGACCGCGCCAAAGAGCTTTGTCACCACGGTGGCGACACCTTCGAAGTGGCCTGGGCGCGCGGCGCCTTCCAGCGGTTCGGCCAGCCCATCGAGATGAACGCGCGTGCTCGCATCGGGCGGATACATGGCCTCGACCGACGGTCGGTAGACGGCGTCGACCTCGGCCTCGTTGAGGAGGCGGAGGTCGCGGTCCCAGTCGCGCGGGTAACGCGCCAGGTCCTCGGTGGGGCCGAACTGGATCGGGTTGACGAAAACGCTGGCGACCACGATGTCGTTCTCGCTACGCGCGGCCGCGACCAGGCTCAGGTGGCCCGCGTGCAGCGCGCCCATCGTGGGCACGAGACCGATCGAGTTTCCCGATAAACGCCACCGGCGCGACGCCTCTCGCATCGCGCCGGCGGATTCGAGGACGTCAGCCCCCGTACCGGACCTCTTCCCCGACTTTTTCGATTCCTCGGGGGGGCGCGGGAGCGGAGCCGTTGGTCGAGTACTCGTGCTCCGGACCCGGGAATTTCCCCGTCCGAACATCCTCGGCGTATTCGGTGGCGGCGCGAGTGATCTCCTCGGCGAGGCTGGCGTAGCGCTTGACGAACTTCGGCGCCTTGCCTGTCGTCAGTCCGAGCATGTCGTGGAACACGAGCACCTGCCCATCGGTCCCCGGCCCCGCGCCGATACCGATCGTGGGGATGCGAAGCTCATGCGTGATCGATGCCGCGAGGTTGCTCGGCATTCCTTCCAGCACGACGCTGAACGCGCCGGCCTCCTCGAGAGCGCGCGCGTCGGCGGTGATCCGCGCCGCCTGCGCGTCGCTCTTGCCCTGGACTTTGAACCCGCCCATCGCATGCACCGACTGCGGGGTTAGCCCGAGGTGTCCCATGACCGGGATCCCGATCTCGGTTAGGCGACGTGTGATCTCGATCGCCGGTCCACCGCCTTCCAGCTTGACGGCGTGCATGCCGCCCTCCTGGATGAACCGTCCCGCGTTGCGGACGGCTTCCTCCGGCGAGACCTGGTACGACATGAACGGCATATCGCCGACGAGCAGCGCCTGCCGCGAGCCTCGCGACACGGCCTTGGCGTGGACGAGCATGTCGTCCATGGTCACCGGCAGCGTCGTCGGGTGACCGAGCATCACCATGCCCAGGCTGTCGCCGACGAGCAGGATCGGAATCCCGGCCTCGTCGAGGAGCCGCGCGCTCAGGTAGTCGTACGCCGTGAGCATGGCGAAATGGCGGCCCTCGTCCTTGAATCGCTGGACGTCCAGCACAGTGGTCATCTGCCACCTCTCCTTTGGGTCGCTGCCACATTTCGGGTCAGCGCCCTTCTGGTCCGCTCGGCCGCCGCGGGATCGAGTCC
>DASZJK010000078.1:0-3648 GCA_035948155.1 Candidatus Dormiibacterota bacterium | reverse complement strand
ACTTTCTCGGCTCGGGCGCGGGCTGTCCGTGAGATCTTCCGATCGCGCATCGCGCGCAGGGCCCGCAGCTGCAGGTGCGACAGCGCATCGACGTAAGGATTGCGCAGCTCGATCGCCCAGGACAGGACGCGCCGGTCCTCGAGCAGGCGCCGGTGTCCGGTCACGGCCAGAACCTGCGCGAGGGTTCGGTCGTACTCCTCGAGCACCATCGTGGCGAGGTCGGAGCGGCCGCCAAGCGCGAGGTAGCGCTCCGCGATTGGGCGGTCCGTCTTGGCGAGGCTCATCTCGGCGTTGTCGAGCATCGCATTGAACAGCGGCCATTCCCTGTAGGCACGACGCAGGTCGCGGAGCGAAGCCGCCGCCAGCCCGGTGCCCATGCCGTACCAACCAGGCAGATTCAGCCGCATCTGCGACCAGGCGAAGACCCATGGGATCGCGCGCAGGTCCTCGAGCCGGCCACCGGGCGAGCGCCGCGTGGGACGCGAGGCGATGCGCAGGCGGCCCAGCTCTTCGATTGGGCTGACCCTCAGGAACCAATCCTCGAAGCCGTCCGCGTCGACGAGCCGGCGGTAGGCCGCCCTTGCCGGCACGTCAATCGCATCGGCGAGCTCACGAAATGCGAGAGCTGGATCGGTCCTGGCGGATCGCGGCACCGACGCCTCAAGGACCGCGGATGTGACCTGCTCCAGGTGCCGTTTGCCGATCGCGCGATTTCCGTAACGCGCGAAGATCACCTCACCCTGCTCGGTGACCTTGAAGTGGCCGTTCACTGAACCCGGGGCCTGCGCCCGCACCGCACGGTTGGCAGGCCCGCCGCCACGGCCCAAGGCGCCTCCGCGCCCGTGGAAGATCGTCAGGTCGAGATGCTTGTCTTTCGCCCATCGCGTCAATGACGCCTGGGCGTCGTGCAGTGCGAGCGTCGCCGACAGTGGGCCGGCCTCCTTGGCCGAGTCGGAGTAGCCGAGCATGACCTCGATTCGCCGGCCGTTGGCGCGGATTCGCCGGCGCACGGGCTCGAGCTCGAGCATCTCGTCGAGCACGCTGGTAGCGTGCGAGAGGTCTTCGAGCGTCTCAAATAGCGGAACGACGTCGAGGACCGGCGGGGCATCTGGCGCCGCGCGCCGGGCCAGCTCGTACACGGCGGCGACGTCGCCTGCGCTGCGGGTGAAGCTGACGATGTAGCGGTGGCACGCGTCGACACCGAATCGCTTCTGCAGCGATGCAATGGTTCGCATGGTCTCGAGTACCTCGCTGCTTTGGCTGGAGTCGGTTATCGCCTGCCGGTGGACCTGGCTGTGCTGACGGATCTCCAGCCCGGCGAAATGGAAGCCAAACGTTTCCGCCTGCCACATCAAGTGCTGCAGCTCGCCCGACGCCAGCCGCGTCGCTCCCGCGGCCGCGAGCGAGTCGTGCACCGTGCGGAGGTCGGTGAGCAGATCCTGCACACGGGCGTATGAGCCGTGCTCGCCGAGGCGCGTCGCGCCCAGGCGTCGCGCCACGTCGAGCAGCAGCTCGCGGTGCGGCTCGCGCGACTCCCTGGCGAGGCGGCGCTTCAGGGCGGCCGAGGGCGGTGTCGTCTCGACGTCAACCGTCAGCGACCGGCCGATGCGTGTCACCACGGCCTCGAGCGCCAGCAGCGCGTGCTCGGACTGGATGGCCATCGTCTCCGCGGTGACCTCGGCCGTGATCGTCGGATTGCCGTCGCGGTCGCCACCGATCCAGCTGCCGAACCTCAGGAACGCGGGCGCGGGGCGTCCCAACGCCGAGTCGAACGAACGCAGCACCTCGGGGACCATGCGAAACAGCGTCTCGTCGAAGATGGCCATGAGCGAGCGGACCTCGTCGAGCGGCGTGACGTGCGTGCTCCTCACCTGGGCGGTGCGCCACAGCGAATCGACCTCTTCGAGCAGCCGTCTTTCCGCTTCGCGCCGCTCGGGGTCGGAGATGCGTGGGTCGTCCAGCTTTTCCATCTGCTCGCCGACGCGGCGGATCGCGGTCACGACAGCGCGCCGTCGCGCCTCGGTTGGATGCGCGGTGAAAACGGGGTGGACGCGCAGGTTTTCGACCAGGGCGTCGAACCGCTTGCGGCCGAGCTTGGGCCGCAGCTCCGCCACCGTCGCCGCGAGCGATTCGGACATCGGCGTCGCACCGCGGTCGCGTTCGCGGATCACCCGCGCCCGATGTTGCTCCTCAGCCAGGTTGGCCAGGTGGAAGTAGCAGGTGAACGCGCGCGCCACCATCTCGGCGCGCTCGAGAGGCCACGACGCGACCAGCCTTTCCGCGCCGCGCTCGTAGCGACCGTCGTCGCGGGCGCGGATGACGAGCCCTCGCAGCTTCTCGACGTCGCGCAGCAGTGACGCCCCTCCTGAATCTGCGATCACCTGGCCGAGCAGCGAACCAAGCAGGCGCACGTCCCGCCGCAGCGGATCGGGGATCTCCTGGCGGGCCTCTTGTCTTGGAGCCTGGATCCGTCGGGCCACGTCGGCATCTTCGCTACTGGTGCGGCTCATCCGGGTGTTGCCGCTTGCGCTCCGGTCCTCGCGCATCTAAGCGATGCGCTCCGGTCCGGTGCACGCGGCGCCTTCGGCTGAGCTCGCCCCAACGCGAATCTGCCCGACGTGGCCAGCGGATCCAGGCTCAGTCGAGGATCGCGTACTCGAGCGAATCGATGAGTGCGAGCAGCGACGCCTCGATGATGTTGCTCGAGCAGCCGACCGTCGTCCACCGCCTGGTCCCTCGACCCGACTCGACGAGCACGCGCGTCGTTGCCGCCGTGCCTGCGTCGCCGTTGAGGATGCGCACCTTGTAATCGTGGAGGCTCACGTCGTCGAGCGAGGGAAACCGCGGACTCAGCGCTTTGCGCAGCGCGGCGTCGAGCGCGTTGACCGGTCCATTGCCCGAGGCTGCGGTGTGGTAGACCGTGCCGCCGACGTCGACCTTTACGGTCGCCTCCGCGTGCACCGAAACACCGTTCTTGCGCACCTGCGTCGTGAAGTCGGCGACCGTCCACGGCGCCACGTACCCCGGCTGCAGCCGTCGCACGAGCATCTCGAACGACGCATCCGCGGCCTCGTACGAGTAGCCCTGGTGCTCGAGCTCCTTCAGGTGGTTGACGAGCCAGCGCGTCTGGGGGTCGTCACGGTCGAGCTCGAGACCGAACTCGCGCGCCTTGGCCAGCACGTTGCCCCGACCCGACAGCTCTGAAACGAGCACGCGCGTTTCGTTGCCGACCAGCGCGGGGTCGATGTGCTGATACGCGTCCCGGTGCTTCAAGACGGCGGCGACATGCTGCCCACCCTTATGAGCGAAAGCGCCGTGGCCCACGAAAGGCTGCTGTAGCGGCAGCGCGAGGTTGGCGATCTCAGCGACCGTTCGCGAAAGCTCGCTCAGCTGCTCCAGCGATTGTCTTGGCAGCGAGTCGTAGCCCAGCTTGAGCACGAGGTTGGCGACCACCGATATCAAGTTTGCGTTGCCGGTGCGCTCGCCGTAGCCGTTGATGGTGCCCTGGACCATGTCGGCGCCGGCAATCACGCCCTCCAGCGTGTTGGCGACGGCGAGCTCGCAGTCATTGTGTGTGTGGATGCCGACCCGGGCGTCAAGGCGTGCGGCCCGGAGCGCGTCGCGCATCGCCACCACACCTTTCCTTAT
>DASZJK010000077.1:0-4167 GCA_035948155.1 Candidatus Dormiibacterota bacterium | reverse complement strand
GCCCGATCGGACCACGTCGACGACTCCGTGCCGGGTCAGCTCGTCGACGAAATCGCCGACCTCGGCGCTCTCGCCGGAAAATTCGACGGTCGTGCCGTCGGCGCCCTTCATCAGCACCTTTGCGCCGCGTTCCAGGAGCCTATTCAGCTCGGAGCCTGCAACCTTCGCGACCACCAGCTCGCGGGTGTGCACGGCGTTTTCGGTGAGGTCTTCGACCTCGAGCACCTCGACCACGCGCTCGAGCTGCTTGCGCACCTGGTCCGCCTCCGCGTGCCCGTGGTCGATCTCCAGTGTGATTCGAGACTGACCGGCCTCGCGCGCGGGGCCGACAGAGATCCCCCGCACGTGGAAGCCGCGACGCCGGATGGCGCCTGCGACCTTGGTCAGCGTGTTGGGACCGTCGACAACCAGGACCGAGAGGACGCGCACCTTTTCCGCGCTCATTGTTCTGGCATCTCCCAGAACTCGTTGAGCGACTTGCCGAGCGGGACGATGGGATAGACGTTGGCCTCGGGGTCGATGCGGAAGTCGATCAGGAACGGGCCGCGAGTCCGCTCGGCCGCGTCGAATGCCGGCGCGATGTCCTCGAACCTCTCGACTCGGATCGCGGGCATCCCGTACGCCTCGCTCAGCTTCACGAAGTCGGGCATGTGCGTCAGGTCGACCTGGGAGCGGACGCCGCCGTAGAAGTCGTCCTGGAACTGGCGCACCATCCCGAGCGAGAAGTTGTTGAGCAGCACGATCTTCACGTCGAGCTGGTGCTCGACCGCGACCGACAGCTCCTGCGCGGTCATCACGAAGCCGCCCTCGCCGGCGACGCACCACACCGGCAGGTCAGGCCGCGCAAACTTCGCGCCCAGCGCTGCCGGGAGCGCGAACCCCATGGTGCCCGCCCCACCGGAGTTGATGAACAGACCCGGCCGGTCGTAGTTCCACCACAACGCTGCCCAGATCTGGTTCTGCCCGACGTCGGCGACGACGATCGCCTCGCTGTCGGCGCGGCGGTACATGTCGATCAGCACGTCCTGCGGCTGTAGGTGGCCGTTCGAGTGCTTGTAGCGGAGCGGGTGCTCCTCGCGCCAGCGGTCGATCTGGTTGAGCCACTCGGCGCGGCCTTCGTTCAGCGAGCCCACGTGCGGCTGCATCGCCGCCAGTGCCTGCTTCGCATCCGCGACGAGCTCGATGTGCGGGCGCACGTTCTTCCCCATCTCCGACCCGTCGATGTCGATGTGGATGAACGTCTTGACCTTCGGCGCAAAGTCGGCGAGGCGCGCGGTGACGCGGTCGTCGACCCGCATGCCGACCATCATCAAGACGTCGGCGTTCTGCACCGCCTTGAGGTTCCAGCCGGTGCCCATGAAACCGGTCATGTGCAGCGACAGCGGGTGCTTGACCGGGAACGCGCCGATGCCGAGAAGCGTCGTGCCGACCGGCGTCGCCGCCGCCTCCGCCAGCTCCTGCAGCTGCGCTTCGGCGTGACTCAAGAGGACACCGTGGCCGGCCAGGATGACCGGGCGCTCCGCCTGGCTCAGCGCCTGCGCGGCCTGCCGAGCGTGCTCGAGGTCAACGTGGCCGTTGAGCTTGTAACCCGGGATGTGCAGTCGTTCAGGTGTCACTCGCTCGGCCACCGCCTGCTGCACGTCCTTGCAGATGTCGATCAGGACCGGACCGGGCCGGCCGGTGGTGGCGATGTGGAACGCCTCGTGGATGACGCGCGGCAGCTGGTCGATCTTCGTCACCAGGTAGCTGTGCTTGGTGACCGAGCTCGTGGCCCCGATGACGTCTGATTCCTGAAAGGCGTCGCGCCCCACCTGGGTCGAGACCACCTGGCCGGTGATCGCGACCATCGGCACCGAGTCCATGTACGCGGTGCAGAGCCCGGTCACCAGGTTGAGCGCTCCCGGGCCGCTCGTCGCGAACACCACACCCGGCTTGCCGCCCGCGCGGGCGTAGCCGTCGGCCATGTGTGCCGCCCCCTGCTCGTGGCGGACCAGGATGTGCTTCAGCTTCGGGAACTCGGGCAGGTGCTGGTAGATCGGCAGGTTGGCGCCGCCGGGGTAACCGAAGATGTACTCGACACCCTCGCGCTCCAGCGCTTCCAGCACCATCTGGGCTCCGGTCACTTTCTGGCGGGCTCCTTTTGGAAATTTGTCGGCGGAAAAAAGAAGAAGCCCCCGCCTCTCGGTCGGGGGCTTTTGCGATCTACCTGGTGGTCTGGCTAGGTCGCGCGTGCCCCCGATTCAACGCCAATAAGGCCCAGAAGGCCAAGGAGTACGAGGCCGAGCACGCGTGGCTGCGCCATGAGGTTGTGAATGTTAACGAGCGAACGCCCGCTTGGGGTTGTGGGCAAGGCACAAATTTCCGCATCAGGCGCTGCGTAAAGTTGTCGTTCCCAATGCCCAGTACGCTCGCCCAGAAGCTGTGGGACGCCCACATCGTGCGCTCCGCGCCCGGCGAGCCGGACCTCCTGTTCGTCGACCTGCACCTCGTCCACGAGGTCACCTCCCCCCAGGCGTTCGAGGGTCTACGACTGGCGGGCAGGCGAGTCCGGCGACCCGACCTGACCGTCGCCACGATGGACCACAACGTCCCGACACGCGGCGGCGTCCGCTCGGCCGACGAGCTCTCCCGGAAGCAGATGGACGTCCTGGAGGAGAACTGCCGGAGCGAGGGCATACCGCTCCACCGGATCGGCAGCCGGCGCCAGGGCATCGTCCACGTGATCGGCCCAGAGCTCGGCCTCACCCAGCCGGGCATGCTGATCGTGTGCGGCGACTCCCACACCTCCACGCACGGCGCGTTCGGGGCGCTGGCTTTCGGCATCGGGACGTCGGAGGTTGAGATCGTGCTCGCCACACAGTGCCTGCCCCAGAAGCGGCAGCGGGACATGGCGGTCAACGTCACCGGAGCGCTGCCTCTGGGCGTCACGGCGAAGGACGTCGTGCTCAGCCTTATCGGCCTGACTGGTACGTCGGCGGGACAGGGTCACCTGGTCGAGTACCGCGGGCCAGGCATCCGCGCCCTGTCGATGGAGGGGCGCATGACCGTGTGCAACATGTCCATCGAGTGGGGCGCCAAGGCCGGGATGGTCGCGCCCGACGACAGGACCTTCACTTACGTCGAAGGTCGGCCGCACGCGCCGAAGGGCCGGGCGTGGGAGCAGGCCCTGGATGCGTGGCGCTTGCTGTCGACGGATGACGGCGCCGGCTTCGAGACCGAGATTGATCTTGACGCGAGCCGGCTCGAGCCGCACGTCACGTGGGGCACGACGCCGGGGCAGGTGGTTCCGGTGACCGGCCGCGTGCCCATGCCGCGCTCCGAGACGGACGAGCGCGCTCTGCGCTACATGGACCTGCAGCCGGGGACCTCGCTTTCCGACATCGCCATCGACCGCGTGTTCATCGGCTCTTGCACGAACGCCCGCATCGAGGACCTGCGCGCCGCGGCGAACGTGATCCAGGGCCGCCATGTGCATCCCAAGGTCCGGGCGATGGTCGTGCCGGGCTCGACGTCGGTCAAGCGCGCCGCGGAGGACGAAGGGCTCGACGCGGTCTTCAAGGCCGCGGGTTTCGAGTGGCGCAACGCCGGGTGCTCGATGTGCCTGGGCATGAATCCGGACATCCTCGCCCCCGGCGAGCGGTGCGCTTCGACCTCGAACCGCAATTTCGAGGGCCGCCAGGGTTCCGGGGGACGCACGCATCTGATGTCGCCGCCGATGGCGGTCGCGGCCGCACTGACCGGCCATCTGGTCGATGTGCGGGAGCTCATCTAGATGCCGCAGGCGGTGCGGCAGGTCCGGGGCCGCATGGCGCCACTCGACCTGGCAGACGTCGATACCGATCAGATCATCCCCAAGCAGTTCCTCAAGCGCATCGAGCGCACCGGCTATGGCCCATTCCTTTTCTATGACTGGCGCGCGCGAGGCAACTTCGTGCTCGACCGGCCGGAGTTCGCGGGCGCGTCGGTGCTCATCGCGGGCGCCAACTTCGGCTGCGGCTCGTCGCGCGAGCACGCGCCGTGGGCGCTGCGCGACTTCGGGTTCAAGGCGATCATCGCGCCCTCCTTCGCCGACATCTTCCGCGCGAACTGCTACAAGACCGGGCTGCTTGCGATCACGCTGCCCGACTCGCAGGTCCGCCACCTGATGGACCTGGTGTCGGAGGACCC
>DASZJK010000076.1:0-3373 GCA_035948155.1 Candidatus Dormiibacterota bacterium | reverse complement strand
ACCTGGCGGGTTTCATCGTCGGGCTGGTCGAGGGCCCAGAGCCGCGCGCTTCGATCAAGTCGGGTGACGTCCTGATCGGCCTGCCCTCCAACGGCCTGCACACCAACGGCTACTCGCTGGCGCGCAAGGTCTTCGAGGGCGTGCCTGTCGACGGCCGCCTCGCCGAGGAGCTGCTGGCCCCGCACATCTCGTACCTGCAGGACCTGCGGACGATCCGATGGAAGGGCGCCGCGCACATCACCGGGGGCGGGATCCTCGGCAACCTGCCTCGCTGCCTCCCGCGCGGCCTGGGCGCGCGACTTGATCGGCGCAGCTGGGAAGCACCACCGATCTTCGAGAGGATCCGCAAACGCGGCCGCGTCTCTGACGACGAGATGTGGGGAACGTTCAACATGGGTCTTGGGATGATCCTGGTGGTGGATCCGAAAGAAGTACCGAAGGGCGCGCTGGTCGTGGGCGAGGTGGTCAGGCAATCCGGTCCCGATCGGGTGAGCATCACCTGAGACTCGGGGTCTGCGTCTCCGGCCAGGGCACCAACCTCCGCAACCTCGTCGAACGTGGATTCGACGTGGTCGCGGTGGCGACCAACCGACCGTCCTGCGCGGCGGCTGCATTCGCGCGCGAACGTGGCCTTCCTATCGCTGAGCTGTCTCAGAGATCATTCGCCTCCGCCGAGGAGCGTGACATGGCGATGCGCGACTTCTTTCGCGAGCACCGGGTGCAGCTGGTGGTCGATGCCGGTTACGACCGCGTCCACTCAAGGCCGTTCCTCCAAGCGTTCGAGGGGCGCATCGTCAACGTGCATCCTTCGCTTCTGCCGATGTTCGGCGGAGGCATGGACGCGATCGCGCAGGCCCTCGAGAGCGGGCTGAAGTTCACCGGAGCGACTGTCCACATCGTGACCGCCGAGCTCGATGGCGGTCCGATCCTGCTCCAGGACTCCGCGCCCATCGTCGACGGCGACACGGTCGAAACGCTGCGTGCGCGGGTTCATGAGGTCGAGCACCGGATCCTCCCCGAAGGCATCCGCATGATGGAGGCGAAGCTTGCCGACCGCTCTTCTGTCAGTTAGCGACAAGAGCGATCTCGCGGCTTTCGCTCGGGGGCTCGTCCGGCTGGGTTATGAGCTGTTCGCGACCGGCAGCACGCTGCAGGCGCTGCACGATGCCGCGGTGGACGCGAGGCCGGTGACCGACCTCACGGGCTTCCCCGAGATGATGGATGGACGGATCAAGACGCTGCATCCAGGCGTGCACGCCGGCATCCTGGCCCGGCGCGACCGCCCCGAGCACATGGCGGCTCTGGCCGAGCACCGGCTGCGCGAGATCGACCTGGTCTGCTGCAACCTCTATCCGTTCCTGAGCACGGTGCTTCAGCCTGGCGTCAGGTTCGAGGAGGCGATCGAGCAGGTCGACGTCGGCGGCCCGGCCATGATCCGCGCGGCGGCAAAGAACCACGAATCGGTCGTCGTCGTTGTGCGGCCGGACCGCTACTCGGAGATCCTCGCCGCGCTCAGCGAGGGCACGCTCGACGCCGCGGCCCGACGCCGGCTGGCGGCGGAGGCTTTCGCCCACACCTCTGCCTACGACGCCTGGATCGCCGCTTACCTGAGGGGCCGGAACGGATTTCCGACCGAGATCACGATCGCGGGACAGCTCGCCGAACCGCTCAAGTACGGAGAGAACGACCACCAGAAGGCGGCGTTCTACAGGCTTGGGCCAGATCCTGGCGGGCTCGGTGGCGCGACGCAGATGCAGGGCGGAGCACCGGGTTTCAACAACCTGCAGGATGCCTCGGCCGCGATCCAGCTCGTGATGGATTACGAGCAGCCGGCCGCGGCCATCATCAAGCACATGAACCCGTGCGGACTTGCGGTCGCGCGGGACATCACAACCGCGTATCGCGTCGCTTACGAGAGCGACAAGGTGTCCGCTTTCGGTGGCGTGGTCGCGCTGAACCGGCCGCTCGATCGCCCCACAGCCGAGCAGATCGTGCAGATCGTCACGCATGTCGTGATCGCGCCTGAGGTGCTCGACGAGGCCCGCGACGTGCTGGCGCGGCGCAAGAGCATGATCGTGTTCGCGGTGCAACCCACGAGAGAGGGGCTGTTCGACTACGACGTGCGCTCGGTCCCGGGCGGATTGCTGGTCCAGGAGTGGGACCGCGCGACATTCGACCGGGCGTCGAGCAAGGTGGTCACCCAGCGGACCCCCACCGAAGCCGAGTGGGAGCAGCTCGGTCTCGCGTGGATCGCGGTCAAGCACGTGAAGTCCAACGCGATCGTTCTGTTCAAAGATGGCGCTGCGGTGGGCGTCGGCGCGGGCCAGATGTCGCGGGTCGAAGCCGTGCAGCTGGCGGTGCAGCGCGCGGGTGATCGGGCAAGAGGATCGGTGATGGCGTCGGACGCATTCTTCCCATTTCCCGACGGGCTCGAGGTCGGGATCGGCGCGGGCGTGACCGCGGTGATTCAGCCGGGCGGCTCCATGAAGGACGCGGAGGTGATCGCCGCCGCCGACGCTGCGGGCATCGCCATGGCCGTCACCGGCCGCCGCCACTTCAGACACTGACAGGAATGTCGAGGCGTTTCGGCGAGGAGGGACGAGAGCTTTCCTACGGCTCGTACCTCAAGGTGCCTGAGCTCCTGTCGCTGCAGCGCCGCCTGAGCCAGGAGCCGGACGAGCTGCTTTTCATCGTCGCGCACCAGGCGTACGAGCTCTGGTTCAAGGTCGTGCTGTTCGAGCTGGAGGCGGCGCGTGACCGCATCGACGCTGACGACATCTTCTTCGCACGCCATCACCTGCATCGCGTGCACGTCATCGAGGAGCTGCTCGTGGAGCAGATCGAGGTCCTGGAGACCATGTCACCCCAGGACTTCCTCGCGTTTCGATCCAAGCTGGCGCCGGCGAGCGGCTTCCAGTCGGTGCAGTTTCGCGAGATCGAGTTTCTCTCCGGTCTCAAGGAGCCGAAGTACATCGCGCGTCTGGAGGCAACGCCGGAGGAGATGGCGCGGTTGAAACGCCGCCTCGAAGAGCCTTCGGTCGACGACGCGTTTCGCGCCCTCGTGCGACGCCGCGGCTCGCCGTCGCTGCTCGAGATCTTTCGCGACCGCGAGCGCTACGGCGACCTCTTCGACCTGTGCGAGGGGTTGCTGAACCACGACGAGACTTTTGCGCACTGGCGCGCTCGACACGTGCTGATGGTCGAGCGCCAGATCGGCGCGAAGAAGGGGACAGGTGGCAGCTCCGGCGCCGAGTACCTGCGCTCGACGCTCGGCAAGCGGTTCTACCCGGAGCTGTGGGAGGTGCGATCGCAGCTGTGAGCGACGAGCCTTTCCCGGGCGAGCGGCCGGAACACCACATGAAGAAGGCGCGGG
>DASZJK010000075.1:0-3836 GCA_035948155.1 Candidatus Dormiibacterota bacterium | reverse complement strand
CTAGGTTTCGAATTCGGCTCCGGCGGCATAATCAGTAGTTCCGGCATGAAGGCACACGAACTCGCACGCGAACTTGGCATCAGCCAGAAGGAGCTGGTCAACTTCCTGCAGCAGCGCAGGCTGACCCGCAACGCCGCCGCGCCCCTGGCGCCCGGCGCGATCGAGGCTGCCCGCTCCGCCTTCAAGTCGACGGCGGTCATGACCAAGATCGAGACCAACGGCGACCGCCGGGCGGTGCTCCCGCCCAACCTGTCGGTCAAGGACCTTGCGGAGAAGCTCGGCGTCAGCCCCGTCGACGTCATCAAGAAGCTGATGGCCTCCCGCATCTTCGCCAACATGAACCAGGTCATCGACTTCGCCACGGCCGAGATCGTGGCCGACGAATTCGGGTTCACGGTCGAGCCGGTGGCCAGCGAGGACGTCGTCGCCGTCGAGTCCGGTGAGGGTGGGGGGGACGTCGTCACCACCTCCCGCGAAGAGCTCTTCTCGCTCGCCAACGAAGACCCGTCCAAGCTCAAGCCAAGGCCGCCCATCGTCACCGTGCTCGGCCACGTCGACCACGGCAAGACGTCGATCCTCGACGCGATCCGCAAGACGCACGTCGCCGCGGGCGAGGCCGGCGGCATCACCCAGCGGATCGGCGCCTACAAGATCGAGACCGCCGACGGGCACCCGGTCGTGTTCATCGACACGCCGGGGCACGAGGCCTTCACGGCGATGCGCGCCCGAGGGGCCCAGGTCACCGACCTGGTCGTGCTTGTCGTTGCCGCCGACGACGGCGTGATGCCCCAGACGATCGAGGCGATCCACCATGCGCGTGCGGCCAAGGTGCCGATCGTGGTCGCGATCAACAAGATCGACAAGGAAAACGCCAACCCGGACAGGGTGCACCAGCAGCTGGCAGAGCAGGGCATCGTCGTGCGCCACTACGGCGGCGAGCACGAGTGCGTGCACCTCAGCGCCCGGACCGGCAAGGGCATCGACGACCTGCTCACCACGATCGTTCTGTCGTCCGACATCCTGGAGCTCAAGGCGAACCCCGACCGCAACGCGCTCGGGACCATCGTCGACGCTCACCTCGAGCGTGGCCGCGGACCTGTCGCCACCGTCCTCGTCCAGGCCGGCACGCTCAAGGTCGGCGACGACTTCGTCTGCGGCCACATCTATGGCCGCGTGCGCGCGCTTGCCGACGACCGCGGGCGCAGCGTCAGCGAGGCGCCGCCCGCCACTCCCGTGGTCGTGTCCGGCATGAGCGAGGTACCGCAGGCAGGCGATATCTTCCAGGTGGTCGGGTCCGAGAAGGCGGCGCGCCAGATCGCCCTGACCAAGCTCACCGAGAAGCGCTCGCAGGAAGCGGCGCGCGACGTCGCGCCGCGCATCACCCTCGAGGACCTGGCCCGCCGCGCCAAGGAAGGCGAGGTCAAAGAGCTCAGCCTTGTGGTCAAGGCGGATGCGCAGGGCACGCTCGAAGCGCTGCTCGCCGCTCTGCAGAAGATCGAGGACCCGGTCGTCGCCATCAAGGTCGTCGGCCAGGGGGTCGGCGCGGTGAGCGACGCCGACCTGTTGCTGGCGAGCGTGTCGAGCGCCATCATCGTGTGCTTCAACCTGAAGCCCACGCCGGCGCAGACCGCCGCGGCGGAGCGGGCCAAGGTCGAGGTCCGCTACTACGACGTCATCTACAAGCTCACCGAGGACGTGGAGCGCGCGGCCAAAGGCCTGCGCGAGCCGACGTACCGCCAGATTCGCGAAGGCAGGGTCGAGGTCATCACCCCGATCAAGATCCCGCGCACCGGCATCATCGCCGGCAGTCGGGTCGTGGAGGGCAAGGTCAGCCGTGGAGGCTGGGTCAAGCTTTTCCGTGGTCGCGAGATGGTCCACGAAGGCCGGATCAACTCTCTGAAGCACTTCAAAGAGGATGCGCGCGAGATCCTGGCCGGACAGGAGTGCGGCATCGGGCTCGAGGGCTGGGAGGACTTCCAGCCCGGCGATGCGATGGAGACGTACCGTCTCGAGCGGGAAGAAATTTAAGCGGACGTGAGTCCGTCAAAGGCGGTGGTCAGCATGACCAGCTACCGCGCGGATCAGGTAGGTGAGCAGGTGCGCGAAGAGATCATGTCGATCATCCGGCGTGACCTGAAGGACCCGCGGATCGGATTCGTGAGCATCACCGCGGTGCGCATGTCGCCGGATCTGCGCCAGGCGCGCGTTCGCGTCAGTGTGCTCGGCAAGCCCGACGAGCAGAAGGCATCGATCCGCGGTCTTGTTTCGGCGAAGGGACTTATACGCCACGAGCTCGGCCGCCGGCTGCAGAACCTCAAGTTCTCCCCCGATCTGCGCTTCGAGCTCGACCCGTCGATCGAGTACTCGGTGCACATCGCCGAGCTGCTCAAGACGGTTCTTCCCGATCAGGGGGGTAGCCCGGAAACGCGGGCTGTGCCCGCGTCGGGCGACAGGGGGGAGTTCCCCCCTGATAAGGAGGAAGCGCTATAGCCACGGCCAGACGCGACAAGCCGCACCTGTACGACGAGATCAAAGAGCTGATCGACGCCAACCAGGAGATCCTGATCTTCGGGCACAAGGACGCCGACGGCGACACGCTCGGGTGCAGCCTTGCCTTCGCCGAGGCGCTGCGGGCGGAGGGAAAGGAAGTGTGGGTGCTCGTGCCCCCGCCGCTTCCCCCGATGTACACGTTCCTGCCCGGCTTCGAGGACATCCAGGCCGAGCCGCCGCATGGCATCGACCCTCAGCTCGTCTTCTTCTTCGACTCGGGGAACCTCGAGCGGTCCGGCAGCGCTGTGCGGCGGATCGCCGCGCACGCGACGATCATCAACGTCGACCATCACCCATCGAACACGCGGTTCGGCGACATCAACCTCATCGAGCCCGAGGCGGCGGCGGTCGGACAGGTCGTGATGGAGATGCTCGACCACTTTGGATACTCGATCACGCAGACGATGGCGACCAATCTCTACGTCGCGCTGCTCACCGACACCGGCGGATTCCGCCACGAGAACACGACGCCTCGCGCTCTGGAGGACGCGGCCCGCTTGGCGCGGCTGGGTGCGGACCCGGGTCGCATCGCCACGCAGGTCTACAAGATGCGGCCCGAGACGACGCTGAAACTGAGCAGCCTGGCGCTAGCGACGATGCGGGTCGAGATGGACGGCAGGCTTGCGTGGGCGAAGGTGACGCGGCGGATGCTGAAGGAGGCCAACGCCGTGATGGCCGAGTCGGAGGGGATCATCGACACGCTCAACAGCATCGCCGGCCTGGAGCTCGCGATCCTCTTCAAGGAGGTCTCGAGCGACCTGACGAAGATCAGCGTGCGCAGCCGCGGCGGCGTCGACGCAGCCGCCTTGTCCGCGTCATTTGGAGGTGGTGGTCATATCCGCGCCGCCGGCGCGGAGATTGAGAAACCGATGGACGAGGCGGTGAAGTTCGTGCTGGGGGCCGCCAAGGAGGCGATCCTTGCCGCCTCGCCCCCACGCTGATCGTTTTCCGACCGGCGTCCTCAACGTCAACAAGCCGGCCGGCGACACTTCGTTCTCGGTCGTCAACCGTCTCCGCCGCCTGACCGGCGCTCACAAGGTCGGCCACGCCGGGACACTCGATCCGCTCGCCACTGGCGTGCTGCCGATCCTTTTCGAATCCGCGACCCGCCTCGCCGAGTTTGCGCTGCAGCTCGAGAAGACTTACGTCGCCGACGTGCACTTCGGATTCACCACGGCGACCGACGACGCGGAATCCGAGGTCGAGGCCGTGGGCGATCCCAGCCACCTGACCACGGCCGCGGTGGAGGCCGCGCTGCACGGGTTCGTCGGCAAGATCCTCCAGCA
>DASZJK010000074.1:0-3320 GCA_035948155.1 Candidatus Dormiibacterota bacterium | reverse complement strand
AGGGCCAGCCGAATGACCTGGACAAAGGCCGCTGGCAGCTTGGCGAGCTGCGTCGGGTCAAGGATCGTGTTCGCCCCGGACGCCGGAAGCGTGTGGGGGGTGCCCGGCGGCAGGTGCAGGGCCGCGATCCGGTCGTTGAGGTACCCGGGCAGCCGGTTGGAGAGGACGGCGCCGAGGATGGCACTGCCCACGGTGCCGCCCAGGTTGCGCCAGAACTGTATCTGGCTCGATGCCACGCCAAGGAACTGGCGGGGAAGAGCGACCTGCACGGCGGTCAGGTAGAGGGGGAAAGTGACGCCCAGGCCGAGCCCGACGACGATGAGGTCCGCGACGACATGCCACTCCGGCGTGGAGGGCGTGATCTGCGACAGCAGCCACATCCCGACGATCATCACCGCGACCCCGATCGTGCCGAGGAACCGGTAGTACTTGATCCGGCGCATCGCGAACCCGGTGAGCGTGCTCGCGGAGAGCAAGCCGAACATCATCGGCGTGATAAGCGCGCCGGAGTTGGTGGCGCTGATCCCCAGCACGCCCTGGAAGACCAGCGGCGTGAACAGGATCGAGCCGAACATCCCGAAGGCGGTGAGGAAGCCCACGATCATGCTGACGGAGAACGTGGGGTTCTTGAACAGGTGGAGCGGGACGATCGGGTTGCCGACCCGGGACTCGACGAAGACGAACACCGCGAGCATCAATGCGGCGAATGCGAGCAGGCCCATGACCTCGGGTGAGGTCCAGGCGTGGTCGCGCGTGATCGACAACGCGATCAGGAGCGGCACGATGCCGGCCGCCAGCGTGATGGCGCCCCAGAAATCGATGTCGCGCCACGAAGCCCTGGAGCGGACGTAGGGCAAACCGGCCAGCACGACCAGCAAGGCGATGGCGCCGACCGGCACGTTGACGTAGAAAACCCAGCGCCAGCTGAAGTGGTCGGTGATGAAGCCCCCGGTGGTCGGCCCGATGATCGAGCTGAGGCCGAAGACCGCGCCAAACACGCCCTGAAGGCGGGCGCGCTGACTCGGTGGAAAGAGGTCGCCGATGACGGTGAAGACGGTCGCGAACAGCACGCCGCCGAACACGCCCTGGATGCCGCGGAACACCACGAGCTCGGTCATGTTCTGAGACAGACCGCAAAGGGCTGATGCGGCGACGAAACCGACCATCCCCGCAATCAGGAACGGCTTGCGGCCGAAGAGGTCTCCGAGCTTGCCCGCGATGGGCGTCATCGTGGTCGACGTCACCAGGTAGGCAGTCGTGACCCACGCGAGCCGGTCAAGCCCGTTCAGCTCGGCAACGATTCGCGGGATGGCGGTGCCGACGATGGTCTGGTCGAGAGCGGCAAGCAGCAGCGCCAGCATGGTGCCGGCGGTGGCCAGGATCACCCGCCTACGCGAGAGTCCCGTAGTGATGTAGGTCGCGGATGCTGTGTCGCTCACTTCCCCAACTCCTTCCTTGCGTTCTCCACCAGCAGCAGACACAGGTGGCGCAGCTGCGCCAGGTCTTCCTTCGTCATTCCCTTCACCAGGTCTATCTGGTTCACGAAACCTTCCTTCCATACGCCCTCGATGCGCTCCCGGCCGGCTGGGGTCAGGCGGGCCCGCACGGACCGGCGGTCCTCGGCATCCGGCACCCGTTCGACCAGGCCGTCACGCTCGAGATGGTCGACCAGCCCCGTCACGTTGCGTGGCGTCATGGCAAGGTCTTCCGCCATCTCGCCAAGCGGCAGGTCGCCGCAGCGGAAGAGGCGGAAGAGCACGCCCATCCGGCCCTCGCTGAGACCGTGCTTCGAGCCCCAGCGCTCCTGGAGCAGGTGCAGCGACTTGCCTGCGAGGCGCAGGGCCGCCAGCGCTTCGACGCTCGTGATGTCGACATTCGATGGAGCAAAAAGCTCGCGAAAGCGCTTCATGTAGAGGCGGCCGTTCTCGTCGGGCTCGACCTCGAAGCCGACCTTCGAGAACTCCTTCAATTCGTTTGTATTCATGTTGAACTTCTGCATTATTACTGAATACAGGACTCGGTCGCAAGTTATTCTCCCAAGCTGTTGATCGTCGACGCTCATCTCGACATCGCCTGGAACGCCATCTCGGCTGGTCGGGGCTTTCTCCAGCCGCCGGCGCCGGGCTACGCGGTCAGTCGCTCCAGGCTCGCAGCCGCCGGGGTCGGCCTGATCTTCGCCACGCTGTACTGCGCACCGGCCCGAGGCGCGCGGGCCATGCGAACCCGGTTCGTCTACGAGAACGCCCACGAGGCCAACCTGATGGCGACCGCCCAGGTCAACTACTACCGGAGCTGCGGCCTCGAGCTCATCGGCGACCGCAACGCGCTTGCCTCCTACCGGCGCGGCTGGAGGAAAGGCCGGCTGGCGGCCGTGCTGCTGATGGAAGGCGCCGACGCTATCGAAACGCCGGCGCAGCTGGGCGCCTGGGTCGATCGCGGGGTCCGGATCATCGGGCCGGCCTGGAGCGGGACCCGCTACAGCGGCGGCACCGGGGCGCCGGGTGGCCTCACCGCGCTGGGCCGGCAGCTCCTCACGGCGATGCGCCGCAAAGGGCTGATCCTTGATTTGAGCCACATGGCGGACGAGGCGGTCGCCGACGCGTTTGCGCTGTGGCGCGGTCCGGTCATGGCCTCGCACAGCAACTCGCGCGAGCTGGCGCCTGGGGACCGCCAGGTGACGGACCAGACCGTCGCCGAGATCGCGCGCCGGGGCGGCGTCATCGGGGTCAGCTTCTACAAGGGCCACCTGCGTGCGCGTGGTGAGCGCACAGAGGCGGGGCTCGACGACGTGGTCGCGCACATCGCGCATCACGCGCGGTCGGCCGGCGGGCCGGAGCGTGTCGGGATCGGCACCGACCTCGACGGTGGTTTCGATACGCGCTACGCGGCGATCGACGACCTCGACAAGCTGAAGGCGCTCCAGGCGAGGCTGCGCCTCCAGTTCAACCGCGCGCAGGTCCAGGGGATCATGGGCGACAACTGGCTCGAGTTTCTTTCTAGATCGCTTCCGCCACCCGCTTAGCGGTCATGAACGCGAAGCCCATCCCATGCCCGGTGAACCCGGCGCAGACGTAGACGTTCGGCATCCCCTCCAGCGGTCCGGCAAGCGGGAGACCGGACTCGGTGAAGCCCATCGTCCCCGCCCACCGATGCGTCACCCCGGCCGACACGTGCAGGTTTTCGAGCGCCCGATCGAGGCGGGCCTGGATCTCCGGCGTCGGCTGTTCTTCATATGTCTTCTCGGTCTCGAGCGATGTGTCGCGCCATCCCCCCAGCAGGACCTCGCCGGTGGCGAGCTGCCGCCAGTAGCGGTACCCGAA
>DASZJK010000073.1:0-6259 GCA_035948155.1 Candidatus Dormiibacterota bacterium | reverse complement strand
GCAGCTGGAGCGCTTGCTGGAGGCCTGGCACAGGTAGTCAGTCCTTCAGATCGCGCCGGCGAGCCTCGCCGATGACGTGATCGCCGAGGCCCCCGAACACTGGCTCGGCCAGGTGAAAGACGCGCATCGGGACGACCATGGTGTCGCGCCGGGGAAATCGCGCTGTGCGCACGATCAGGTTGGCGACCCAGGCCGGCGTGTAGGTCAGCAGCCCGACGGGAGGCTTGCGGCCCTCGAAGAACTCGGTCCCGGAGGTGACGCCCGGATAGACGACGCAGACCTTGACCCCAGTGCCCGACAGCTCGCCCCGCAGGGCATGCGAGAAGCCGACCACGGCGTGCTTGGTCCCGCCATAAACCGCCGAGTAGGGCGATGGCCGAAAGCCCGCGACCGACGCGACGTTGATGATCACGCCGCGGCGGCGCTCGATCATCCACGGCAGCGCCGCCTGCGTAGTGTTGATGACGCCCTTGAAGTTGGTCGCGATGAGCTCGTCGACCTTCTCTTCCGGCATCTGGTGCGCACGTCCCGACCACCCGGCGCCCGCGTTGTTGACCAGGATGTCGAGGCGCTCGTGGTCGCGGAGCGCGGCGCCGATGAAAGCCCGCGCCGAGGCGCGGTGTCCGACGTCGAGCAGCCGTACGCTGACGTCGGGTGAGCCGGCCGCGCGGCACTTCTGCGCGACCGCGTTCAGCTTTTCCAGGCGTCGAGCGCCGAGCTCGAGGCGCGCGCCGTGCCGTGCAAATGCGATCGCGGTCGCCTCGCCGATGCCGCTCGAGGCGCCGGTGATGACGACGACCGCTCCCTTCAGCCGCACCGCCCTATGATCGCGATCAATCTCGGATGAAAGCGCTGATATTCCAGGGCGAGGGTGACGTCAAGGTGGTCGACGTTCCCAGGCCGAGCATTGGCGGTTCGCGGGATGTGCTGGTCAGGGTCACGCTTGGCGCTGTCTGCGGCTCTGACCTCCACATCCTGCACGGCCAGACGCCGATGAATCCAGGTGCGGTTCTTGGCCACGAGTTCGTCGGCGTCGTCGAAGACGTCGGAAGCGAGGTCGATCGTTTCGAGCCTGGCGACCGCGTCGTGTCGAGCTTCTTCACGGCATGCGGCCACTGCGCCCTATGCCGCAAGGGCTGGTTCAACCAGTGCGCGGAGAAGCGCACCTTCGGACATGGCGACTTCTTCGGCGGGCTTGGCGGCGGGCAGGCGGAGTACGTCGTGGTGCCCAACGCCGACAACACCATGGAGAAGATCCCAGCCGCGATGACCGACGAGCAGGCGATCTTCGTCGGCGACATCCTGGCCACTGGTTTCTTCGGCGCGGAGCGCGCGGAGATCAAGCCAGGTGATGTCACCGCGGTCGTGGGCGCCGGACCGGTCGGCCTGATGGCGATCATGTCGGCGCAGCTCTTTGGGCCCGCCCGGGTGTTCGCGATCGACATGGTCGAGGACCGGCTCGAGCTTGCCCGCGAGCTGGGTGCGATCCCGATCGACGCTCGCGATGTCGCTCCCGTGGATGCGATCAAACAAGCCACGGGCGGCCTTGGAGCCGACTCGAGCGTGGAGTGCGTGGGTCTTCTGTCCGCCGTCGAGACGGCAATCAATTCCGTGCGAGGTGGCGGGACCATCTCCATGGTCGGGGTGCCCAGCGCCAACGAAGGCGAGTTTCCTTTCATGCGCGTCTGGCTCAAAGCGCTGACGTTTCGCGCCGGGTGGTGCAACGTCCAGAGGTACATGCGCCCGCTGCTCGACCTCATCGCCGCGGGACGGTTGCGCCCGGAGAAGATCATCAGCCACCGCATGAAGCTGGACCAGGCCGAAGAGGCCTACCACATGTTCGACGCGCGGGAAGCGACCAAGATCGTCCTCACCCCATGAGGCCAGACGAGGTGGAGCTGAAGGCCGCGACCAAGATTGTCCTGACCCCGTGACGCGGCAGCTCGACGTCATCGTGGTCGGCGGCGGGTCAGGCGGAGGCGTCGTCGCGAGCCGGCTCAGCGAAGACCCCGCGGTCAGCGTCCTCCTGCTCGAGGCCGGTCCAGACCCGGGCGACAACGTCCCCGACGCGATTCGCTACCTGCGCCAGGGCAGCGGCGTCAACGAGTTCGACTGGGGCTACACGGACCGGCACGCGCGCAGCGCGCTGCCCCGGGGCAAGATCCTCGGCGGCAGCTCGGCGGTCAATGCGTCGTTTGCGCCGCGCGGCCAGCCCCAGGACTACGACGCGTGGGCGGCGATGGGCCTTCCGTCGTGGACCTGGGAAGGGTGCCTGCCCTACTTCAAGAAGCTCGAAACCGACCGCGACTTTGGCGACCGCGATTACCACGGCAGCTCGGGTCCGATCCACGTCGAGCGCTCACCCTTCAACGACTTGCACGAAAGCATTCGCGCGGCTGCCCTCGAGCTCGGCCACCCCGCTGTCGACGACCTCAACCAGCCCGGCGCCGTGGGGATAGGGATGATGCCGCGCAACGTTCGCGAGGGGCAGCGGCAGAGCACGCTCCTGACGTACATCGCAATTGCGAGGCGCCGCCCCAATCTCGAAATCCGCGCCGACACCCTGGTGGATTCGATCGTGATGCGCGATGGGCGAGCGACCGGTGTGCGGCTTGCGAGCGGCGAGGTGATCACCGGCCGGCGCGTGGTGCTCGCCGCCGGCGCCTACAACTCGCCCGCGCTGCTTCAGCGCAGCGGCGTCGGTGCGCCCGACACGCTGCGCCGCATCGGTGTGGACGTGGTCGTTGCGTCGCCTGGCGTCGGAGAGAATCTTCTCGACCACGTCTCGACCCTCGTCGTCCTCGACATGGGTCGCCGCGTCGAGACGGGCGGCGTCCTGATCGGGCCGGCACTGAAGATCCGCTCGCAACCCGGCCTCGAGGTGGACGACGTCAAGTTCACGTTCGTCCTCGGTGAGCTGTTCACGATGCCGGGCCTCATGGGCTTCTACATCGAGGTCAGCAGGTGCGAATCGACCGGGTACGTCCGCGCCACCTCGAAAGATCCGGCCGCCGAGCCGGACATCGACCACCGGTACTTCTCCAATCCAGCGGACCTCGAGCGCATGCTCGGCGCTGCAGGGGTCGCGTTCGACGTGGCGGACGTGATGAACGAGTCGATGACGTGCGAGGTCATACTGCCCGATGCCGCCACGGCTCGCGACCCAGGGCTGCTCCGCGAGCACTGCATGCAGTTCCATGCCACCGACTACCATCCGTCCGGGACGCTACGCATGGGCCCGGACGGCGACGAGATGGCGGTCGTGGACGACCACTGCCGGCTGCGCGGGGTGCAGAACCTCTACGTCGCCGACGCCTCGGTCATGCCAACGGTGCCGCGGGCCAACATCAACCTGCCGACGATGATGATCGGCGAGAAGGTCTCAGACTTCGTCCGCGCCGAGCTGTAGCGCGGCGATGGAGTCGAGCGCGAGGAGGTAACCCTTCGCGCGTTCGGTGAGCGGGTACCGATCCTCCAGGGCGTGAAACTCGCGGCCGTGGTCGCTGTGCACCAGGTGGGCGAGCTCGTGCACCAGCAGGTAATCGAGGACCCACTCAGGGAGCTCGGCGGCGCGACGCGCGATGCGAATAGCGCCGTCCGTGAAGGAGCAGCTGCCCCACTGGTGGTCCATGTCGGCGAAGCCGATCGAGGTCCACGTCAGCCGGCCGTCGAAGTGGCGCTCGTTCAGGCGCTCCGCTCGCCCTTCCAGTCGCTGGTCGGTCGCTTTGCGGCGTTCGGCGCGCCGTTCCAGCCGCTTGCTCATCACCTCGGCCCAGTGCTGGCGTTCGGCGATCGGCATCGTCGCGGGGACGAGCAGCTCGAGCACCCCTGATCTCAGCCGGGCTGCGACTGTGCGGCGGCGTTTGCGCGACGTGATGATTCGAACGGGCGGCATTGTCGCGTCCGAATTGTAGGATTGCCGCGCAGCAAGACTTGCCCAGAAGCCTCGTCCTCGGCAACGGAAACGTCCTGATCGGCCTCGATGCCTCGTACACGGTGCGCGACATCTTCTATCCGAGGGTCGGTGACGCGAACCAGACGATGGGCAACGAGTGCCGGACAGGCTTCTTCATCGACGGAAGGTTCGCGTGGCTCGACGACGGCGCGTGGCAGCGGCAGCTCGGCTACGCCGAAGACTCGCTGGTCAGCGACGTCACGCTCACCCACCCTGGTCTTGCGATCTCGGTCCGGTTCGAGGACTTCGTCGACCTCGCTCGCAACTGGTTCATCCGCAACGTCGAGATCACCTCACCTAAGGGCTTCGAGGTCGGTCGCGTCTTCTTCCACTACGACTGGTACATCGAAGGTTCGGACATCGGCAATACGGTCCTGTACGAGCCACGCCATAGAAGCGTCATCGCTTACAAAGCCAACCGCTACTTCTTGATCGGCGGCCAGGTCGACGCCGACTACGGCATCAGCACATGGGCAAACGGCAAGAAGGGCAACGGATCGCAGGGCACGTGGGTTGACGCCGAGGACGGCGTGCTGGGGAAGAATCCGATCGAGCAGGGCTCAGTCGACTGCACGGTTGGGTTCGACTTCGGCGCCGTCAAGGCCGGGCAGCCGCGGAGCATGACGCACTGGCTGTGCATGGGTGGACGGCTGAGCGAGGTGTCCTCTTTCGGCCAGGACCTCATCGTCTCCCGCGGCGCCGAGACGTACCGCGGAAGAACGCTCACCTACTGGCAGGTATGGTCGGAAAAGGATCACCGTCACATCGACAACCAGCTCGGCGAGGAAGCGACCGATCTCTACCGGCGCAGCGTGCTGACGGCGCGTACGCACGTCGACAACCACGGCGCGATCATCGCGTCGACGGACTTCGACATCACCAAGTTCGCGCGTGACACATACGCCTATGCGTGGCCGCGCGACGGCGCCATCGTCGCCAACGCGCTGGATCGCTCCGGTCACGAGGACGTGACACGCACGTTCTTCACTTTTTGCCAGGAATGCCTCGTCGAGGAGGGCTTCTTTCTGCACAAGTACACGCCCTACGGCCATCCGGGTAGCTCGTGGCTGCCCTGGATCGACTCCCACGGCGTGCGCACGCTGCCGATTCAGGAGGACGAGACCGGGCTGGTGCTGTGGTCCCTGTGGCAGCACTACCACCTGCACCAGAACCTCGACTTCGTGGTCGGGCTCTACTCGAGCCTGGTCGTTCCGGCCGCGGACTGGATCGTCAGCTATATCGACGAAAGGAACGGGCTGCCGTTGCCGTCATGGGACCTGTGGGAGGAGAGGTGGGGAGTGCACGCGTTCACGGTGGGGTCGGTGTGGGGAGGGCTCGACGCCGCACGCAACTTCGCCGACCTGTTTGGCGACGTGGCGGCGTACGTGCGCTACCGCGACGCTGCGGAAAGGCTGCGCCAGGCCTCCGACGCGCATCTGTACTGTGCCGAGCTTGGAAGGTTCCCTCGCCGCGTCACGGTCGAAGACGACGAGTCGGTCACAGTCGACACGGTCCTGGACAGCGCGATCACCGGCCTGTGGCGCTTTGGCATGTACCCGCCGGACGATTCGCGCGTCGTGGAGACGATGCAGGCAATCGCCACGCAGCTTCGCAACGGCGCGAGCTCGGGGGGAATCGCGCGTTACACGGACGACTACTACTTCAGGGTCGAGCAGGACACACGCAAGGTGCCGGGCAACCCATGGTTCATGTGCACGATGTGGCTGGCCCAGTGGTACATCGCGACCGCGAAAACGCTGGCCGACCTCAAGCCCGCGAGCGACTTCATCGACTGGGTCGTGCAGCACCAGCTGCCCGGTGGGCTGCTCTCAGAGCAGCTCGACCCGAACACGGGCGCGCCACTGTCCGTGTCGCCGCTGATCTGGTCGCACGCGGAGTTCATCATCACGGTCGACGATTACTGCCGAAAGTCAGACGCTTTGAAAAGGACCGCCACCCCCGGATAGTCCCGACCATCCGGGGTTTCTAAGGCGCGATACTTCAGATAGTCCGGACTATCCGGCCCGCCCCCCCGCGCCCTAGAGCGGGATGTTGCCGTGCTTGCGGGTCGGTCGCTCGACCGTCTTGCGCAGGCACAGCTGCAAGCCCCGCACGAGCTCGCGCCGCGTCTGGCTCGGCTCGATCACGTCGTCGACGTAGCCGCGCTCGGCCGCGACGTACGGGTTGGCGAACCTCGCCGTGTACTCCCCGACCAGCTCCTTGCGGCGCGCGGCGGGATCAGGTGCGGACGCGAGGTCGCGCTTGTAGATGATGTTCACGGCCGCCTCGGGCCCCATCACGGCG
>DASZJK010000072.1:0-19878 GCA_035948155.1 Candidatus Dormiibacterota bacterium | reverse complement strand
GATTCTGCTCGGCTTCGTGCGGACGCTCGACGAGGAGCAGCGGACGAAGCTGACGGGCCGCCACGAGACGTTCGGGGACGTGAGCGTAGATCGCTACCTCGAGATCGCTCTGCGTCACGACCGCGACCACCTACTCGGCCTCGAGCGGCTTGCCGGCGAGCTGACTCGTTGACGCCCCGCCGGCGAGGCATCTTATTGACTTTGACGAGCATCATCGCGATCTTTTCGGCCGCCTGAGCCAGGATCGCCGCCGCCGCGGCGTCCGGCCGCAGGTTGGGATTGCATTGTTTTTCCAGGTCACGTGCGAGAAAGAACACATTGGCCGCCGCCGTCGCGATCTCTTGCGGCACGACGATCGTCTGCGCCCGTGCCGCGTCAACGCTTTCGTCTGAACGCAGCGCGGCAATGAAGTTGAGATAGGCGATCGAGTCGAGCTCGATCAGTTCTTCCGCCCGAAGGCGGATCGCCTGAGCGCGCTGCCTTGCTTCTGGCAATTCGCTCCGGAGCGCCACCTTCTCGAGCAGCGCTGCGGACGCGGCAACCACAGCGGCCGCGGCGGATCCACTGGCGGGCGCCGGTTGTGCCGAGGCGAGAGCGTCGAGGAGACGCCCGAAACGTCGCTCAGGAGTCACCGATCTCCTGCTTCCGCCTGGCCATGAACTCGTGCAGCGCCTCATCGACACCGGGATCGATGCCGGGGTCGGGATACTCCGCGAGCACCTGCTTCCACCGCTCCGCGGCGACGACGTCGGCCGTGCGCGAGCCGAAGCGCTGCCAGCGGTCGAAGTTCTCGGTCGAGGAGACCCACGGACGATAGAAACCCGTCCTGTAGTGCCGCATCGTGTGCTCGGCGCCGAGGAAGTGACCGCCTGGTCCGACCTCGCGCAGCGCGTCCATGGCCAGCCCCTCGTCGTCGACCGGCATGCCGTGCCCGAGGATCCACTCGAACATGCGCAGCTGTTCGACGTCGATGATGAATTTCTCGTAGGAGGCGAGCAGCGCGCTCTCCAGCCAGCCCGCCGCGTGGAGGACGAAGTTGACGCGGCCGAGGACGGTCGGCCACATGCACATCATCGACTCGTACGCCGCCTGCGCATCCGGCGCTTTCGACGAGGTGAGCGCACCGCCGCCTCGGAACGGGAGGTTGTAGTGGCGCGCCATCTGGGCGCTGGCGAGGATGCCCATGGCCGACTCGGGCGTGCCGAACGCGGGTGAGCCGGACTGCATGTCGGTGTTGGTCAGGAACGAGCCGTACACGCTGGGGGTTCCTGGCCGGACCAGCTGGACCAGGGCGATGCCGGCCAGCGCCTCCGCCGTCTGCTGCGCCACGGTGCCGGCCAGGCCCATCGGCGACATGGCGCCGGCCATCAAGAACGGGGTGACGATCACGGGCTGCCCCGCCTCCGAGTACTCGAGCAGAGCGCCCAGCATGCGGTCGTCGTAGCGCAGCGGGCTGTTGACGTTGATGAGGCTGATTACAGCCGGGGTTCTCTCGATCTGGTCGCGGCCGCCAAAGACGATCGACGCCATCTCGACCGTGTCGCGCGCGCTCTCGGTCGAGATGACGCTGCCCATGAACGGTTTGTCCGTCCACCGGATGTGGGAATAGACCATGTCGAGGTGCCGCGTCCCCAGCGGCAGGTCCTCCGGCTCGACCGTCGTCCCGCCCGCGCAGTGGATCTGGTCGATCGCCTGCGACAGCTTGTCGAAGTTGGTGAAGTCCTCGCTCGTCGCCCCGCGGCGGCCGCGCTCGAGGTCGGTGACGAAAGGCGGCCCGTAAACCGGCGCGGTGACGACGTTGTCGCCGCCGAGCGTCACCGTCCGGGTCGAGTTGCGCGCCTGCAGCTCGAATGTGGAGGGCGTCCTGGCCACCTGCTCCAGGACCCAGTCGCGCTCGAAGCGCACGCGGTTTTCCTCGACCCGCATCCCCGCCTGCCTGAAGAGGTCGCGGGCGCGGTCGTGGAGGAAGTCGATCCCGATCTCCTCCAGGATGGTCATGGCCTGCTCGTGGACGGTGTTGACCTGGTCTTTCGTCAGCCAGTCGTACGGCTTTAACCGGTTCTTCCACATGGCCGTGTCAATCTTGGCACCCCCTCGCGGTGTGGTAACGTAGGCCCTGCCCGTTGGGGTGCTAGGTCCCGCCAAGGGACCCCTTCTAACTGACTTGATCCCCATCTCACGTCTCGCCCGTACCAAGGCTCTCCTCAAATGAGCACGCCCAGCATCCCGGCGAAATCCGAGCCTGCGCCTGTGATTTCGCCAGGCACCCTGCCCGGCGATGTCCTGCCGCTCTGGAACCCGGACATCCCGGGCGAAGAGATCCAGGCCGGGCGGCTGGGGATCCGCGTTCGCCCCGGCACGCCCGCGGCGGCCAAGGTCACCGCCCTCGAGGCCGCGGGCGGCGCCGAGCTGCTCCGCCAGGTGCTCGAGGCGCAGAAGGTGATCGACGGCACCTACAACATCGTCAAGCCCGAAAAGCCCCTCGAGTTCATCGGCCAGGTCAGCACGACCCTGCTCACCGGCAAGCTCGGCCGGACGCCCATGGGCCTGGCGCTGGAGATCACCGACTGGCAGGAGCTCGAGGGCGCCTACGAGATGGAGAAGAACCGGCTGCGGCTCCGCTTCCAGGAGCTGCACGTCGTCAAGGAGTGGGACGGCGAGCTCGAAGGCTTCACCGCCATCGCCCTGCGCGAGCAGGCCAAGACGCTGCCGATCCTCGATTCGACGATGCGCTTCATCGAGCACCTGCGCGACTACCGGGAGAAGCTCGCGGAGGCGGCCGTCCGGCGCTACGAGGCCACCGAGCAGTGGATCGAATGCCCCAAGTGCGAGACGGAGGTGCCGACCTCCAACGGCATCCACTGCCCCAACTGCGGGGAGGACATGCGCGGCGGCGAGTACGTCCGCGCGATCCTCCACCTGGTCGACGACGCAGACGGCCGCATCTACCGGGGCATTGACTCGCTGACCGTGCGCTCCGCGGGATTCCCCGAGTACCGCGGCATGTCGCTCGACCGGATCCAGGGCTCCAACCTCTGGGTCAGCTTCCGGCGATACGACCCGCTGCCGGACGAGGGGATCGTCCTGCCGACCGCGAGCGTGGAGATGTTCGAGGCCCAGCGATCCTGCATCCGCCAGCTCCAGATCGCCAGCCCGCGAACCGGTTCACTGGCCGCCGAGCTGGTCGACCCTGGCTGGCTGGGCACGCCTCCGCGTGTCGCGTTGGACGGCAAGCGCGCCCACCACCTACCTGACCCCAACGAGGAGCAGGCCGAGGCAGTGGCCCGCGTGATGGGCATGCGACCCGGTCAGCTGTACCTGATCCAGGGGCCGCCCGGGACGGGCAAGACAACGGCGATCGTCGAGTCGATCCGCCGGATCCTGGGGCGCAACCCGAACTCTTCGATCCTGCTCTCCTCGCACTCCAACGACGCCGTCGACACCGGCCAGGAGCGGCTGCTCGGTTTCTCGCACGTGCGCCAGGCCCGCATCGCCGAGCCCGGCAAGGTTCCCCGACGGCTGCGGCCGACTCTCGTCGAGGGAGACGACCTCGAGCCGTACAACCTCGTCGCCGGCACCGTCAACCGTCTCACCATCGACTCGCGACTTCGGTTCAAGGTCTTCGACTGGCTGATCCTCGACGAGGCCAACAAGGTGCGCGCCAACGAGGCGCTGGCCGTGATGCCGCTGGCCAAGCGGTGGGTGATGATCGGCGACCTCAATCAGCTCCCGCCGGTGATGGAGGAGGCCGCTTCGACCTTCAAGATCACGACGCCGCTCGACGAGATGGTGCGCGACGACAGCTTCTACGGCTGGATCTGGGACAAGGTGCCCGCGGGCTCCCGAATCCTCCTGCCGCGCCAGTACCGGATGCGCGAGCCGATCGGTCGCGTCGTCTCCGATCTGTTCTACGAAGGCAAGCTCATCCACGAGGCGCCCCACCCGCGCATGCAGCTGCCGTGGCCGTTCGACCGCGAGCTCGTGTGGGTCGACACCGGGGCGCAGGACGAGTACCGCGACGCGCAGCGCTCGGTCGCCAACGAGTTCGAGGTCGCGCTGTGCAAGGACATCACATCGATCATTCGCCGCCGCGTGCGCAAAGCCAAGCTCGCGGTCATCGCGATGTACAACTCGCAGGTCAATCGATTGCAGGGCTCGTTGAAGGGCATCGTGCCGCCCGAGGACATCGAGTCGGTCGACGCGTTCGAAGGACGTGAGTCCGACGGTGTGATCCTGTCGCTGGTCCGCTCCAACGAGCGCGCCGCCATCGGATTCCTGAACGACCCCAACCGCGTCAACGTCGCCATCTCGCGCGCCAAAAAGCTGCTCGTGATCGTCGGCGACTCCAAGACTGTCATCGGCGGCGCGCCCGAGCTGTTCGGGCCGCTGTTCGAGCACTGCAAGGAAGAAGGACTCGTGGCCGGGGTCGGCGCGGTCGTCACCGCCTGCCAGCGGGTCGGCATTCGGTCCCAGGTTCAGCGCCTGTCCCGGCCGCACCGGGGAGACCGGCGGGGGCGCCGCCGGCGGCGCGGCCAGCGGCTGCCCGCGGAGGCGGCCGTCAACGGGGAGAGCGCTGCTTCTCCCAACGGCTCCGAGCCGGCGGCGGCCCCGCTCCAGCCCGAGCCCGAACCTGCTCAAGTGGAGTCAACCGGCGATACCGATCGCTAAGCTTCTGGCGCCGTGAGCGACCAGTGCGTCTTCTGCGACATCGTCCGAGGCACCGCGCCGGCCAGCTGGGTGTACCAGGACGACACCGTGGTCGCCTTCCTGGACATCCAGCCGATCACGCAGGGCCACATGCTCGTGGTCCCGCGTGAGCACGCGGTGTTGATGACGGACGCAAGCGAGACAGTAGCGATGCGGACATTCAAGGTCGCGCGCAAGCTTGCGGACGCGGCGCGGCACACGCTGGGCGCTAGCGGTGTGAACCTGCTGGTGATGGATGGTGAGGCCGCGTACCAGGACGTGCCGCACTTTCACGTGCACGTGATCCCGCGTTATCCACAGGATGGTTTCGGGTTCACATTTCCAAGCAGCTACGAGCGACCGCCCGCGCGGGCGCAGCTCGACGCGATCGCGGCAGCACTGCGGACTGCCGTGATGCCCGCTACGGCGTAACCGTCACGGTCAGCGTGTAGAGCACAGCGAACATCGGGCACGGCTGTCCGCTCGGGCAGACGGGCGCGCCGACGGCCGTGACCCTCGCTTCGCCCGCTGCCCTGGCTCTGAACGCTGCGAGGGTCACTCCTCGCACCGCCGTGGCCGCAGGATTGACGGTCGGCTCGAGGATCGAGGTGTTGCTGGAGTTGACCTGCTCGTAGTTGAGCTGCCCTCCGCCGTGCAGCACGACCTCGAGCTTCTGCCCGACGTGCATCGACACCGCGTGGTCCTTCTCGGTCGCGGTGACGTCGAAGTGCATGGGGTTGTCGGACGGGCTCGGGGTCGCGCCTTGGCCGACGGTGCCGCAGCTGGCGGCAAGCAACGCCAATGCGATGACCAATTTCTTGCGGGCAAGGATGGGCACCACCGTATGCATCTGTAGCCGAAACGCGCCGCCCGCCGTTGGGGTAACAGATGTCGATAACATCGACCGTCTTGCCTCAACGTTTCGCCGTGCTTGCTGCCGCCCTGGTTCTGGCCGCGTGCAGCAGCACCGCCGGCGGCCCGCCGGCCAGATCGCCGTCCCCGCTCGCCGGCGGCCTGACGAACGGGCTCATCGCCTACGTCTCCGACCAGGGCGTCGGCGTGCTCGATCCGTCGACCGGCAAGTCGACCACGGTCGCGCCTCTTCCACCAGGAGCATTTCGCGTCGCCGGGCCCGTTTGGGCAGCCGAGCCCAAGCTCGACCACCCGGTCCTCTATTTCACGATTCACGACGACCGTCCCGCCGAGACGCGCAACACAAGCGGCGTTCAGCCATACGACTGGCTCTTTCGCGTCGACCCGTTCCTCGGCACGATCGAGCCGATGGCGGCGTCGCAGGACTCGGCGAGCGAGGGGCCGTTCGGCCTGGTCGCCAACTCCCACTACGTGGCCCTGACCGTCGGCTGCTGCACGACCTACCAGGTCGATGCGCTCGATCTCACGCAAACAACGCAGTCGACTGTCACGCTCAAGACTCTGGCCAGGCCACCGGCGCAGCCGGCGTTCTTCACGGAGGGCATCGTGCCCGGCGACTCGGGGCTGATCGCTGTGCGCCAGTTCGGCACGGGTGCGTGGTACTGGCTGAACGCCGAAGCCAACGTGCTCAACCCGTTTCCGCTGTCCCTCGGCGCGGACGACGGACCGGTCGTGATCAGCGCCGACGGCACGATGGCCGCGGTCGCCATGCCTGACCACGGAGCGGTGATCGAGCCGATCAACAGCGCGCTGCCGGTCACGACCCCGAGCACGAGTCCGGTCGCAACCACTACACCGGTGTCCACGCCAAGCCAGACCCCGAGTCCCCCGCGGCACGTCAACTCCAAGCTGCCGCATCCCGACGGACTCGCATGGAGCCCGAACGCCAGCCAGCTCGCGCTGGCCGTGAATGGAGAGATCGAGATCTACGGCGCGCACTCACCTGACGGCACTGCCCCGGTGAACCGATACCTCGCCGGCGCCAGCGCGATCGGCGTCGCGTGGTCGCCTGCCATCGATCGCGAGACTCTTGCCAACGTCAAGGCCAGCGCTGGTCCACAGGCGATCGTGGACGGACTTCTCGCCGCGACCAAGCTTCCCGCTGCCGCCGACACGCCGGCCAACCGGCCGTTCACCAAGATCTACGTCTGGCAGTTCGACTCGACGCGGACCTCTTCTATCGCCACGATCAGCGATGCGACTCCCGACGTGCTCGCCAAGTACCCGCCCCTCGCGGCGGGCGTGGTGCTCCATCACTGGGCCACCGTCGACACCTGGACGCTGCTTGGCGGCTGCTACCGCTACCGCGTCGTGGTGACCGGGAGCATTCCACCGGTGGCATCGACGGTCGGGCTCGCGTCCAACACGCTGTGCTCGGAGAAAGGATCCTCGCCGACACCGACGCCGTCCCACTCCTAGCATCTGAGAGTTGGACTTCGACTTCCTCGCCAGACACGCGGAGGACCTGCCCGATAAGCCGGCGGTCATCCTTGGCGATCGCTCCGTCGATTTCGCCACGCTGAACCGGCGCGCGAACCAGGCTGCGCACGTCTTCCGGCACCTCGGCCTCGGCGAAGACGACCGCGCGGCCGTGATGTCCTTCAACTCGCTGGAGTACTTCGAGCTGGTCCACGGCCTGCGCAAGATCGGCGCTATCTACGTGCCCATCAACTACCGGCTGCGCGACGCAGAGGCGGCGTACGTCATCAACGATTCCGGCGCCCGAGTCGTCGTCGCCGACCGCGATCACGTGCCGGTGCTCGAATCGGCGCGAAGCTCCGTGCGGGACGAGATTCCATTTCTCGCCGTCGATGGCGCCGCGCCGAACGGCTGGCTCGACTACCCGAGCCTGAGGAGCGAAGCGGACGACCAGCTACCCGCGGGTGAAGGTGCGCGCCTCGGCGCGACCATGATCTATACGTCCGGCACGACAGGCGCTCCCAAAGGCGCGTGGCGGCCGAACGGGCTTCCCCTCGAAAACCTCCTGCAGATCGTCATGCTGTTCGAGCTGAGCCAGTCTGACGTGCACCTGCTGTGCGGGCCGGTCTACCACAGCGGCCCCGGCATCTTCACCGCTCTGCACCAGGTGCTCGGCTCGACCGTCGTCGTGCAGCGAAAGTTCGACCCGGAGAACGCGCTCGACCTGATCGAGCGCGACCGCGTGACGACCACGTTCATGGCGCCGACGCTGCTCGCGCGCCTGGTCGACGCGCAGGAGATGAGACCGCGCGACGTGTCGTCGCTCCGCGCCTTGATCCTGAGCGCAGCTCCATGCCCATACGCGTTGAAGGTTCGCGCGCACAAGGCGCTGGGCGAGGTCCTGTGGGAGACGTACGCGGCGACCGAGACGGGTTTCAACACCGTGCTGCGCCCTGAAGACCAGCTGCGCAAGCCCGGCTCATGCGGAACAGCGATACCAGGGCAGGAGATCCGGCTCGTCCGCGACGACGGCACCGAGGCGGCGGTTGGTGAGCCCGGAGAGTTCATGGTCCGAAGCACCTGGGTGGCCGAGTACTTCAACCGGCCCGACGCAACGAGCAGGAGCACCCGCGACGGCTTCTTCACGGTCGGCGATGTCGCTTACCGCGACGAGGAGGGCTACTACTACATCTGCGATCGCCGCATTGACATGATCATCTCGGGCGGCGTCAACATCTACCCCGCCGAGATCGAGGCGGTGCTGCTTGCGCACGCCGACGTCATGGACGCCGGAGTGATCGGCGTGCCCGACGACGAGTTCGGTGAGTCGGTGAAGGCGGTCGTCCAGCTTCGCCCAGGCGCAACCTTGACCGCGGACGACCTCATCGCGTTCTGCGCGGAGCGGCTTGCGGGCTACAAGAAGCCACGCTCGGTCGATTTTGTCGACGAGCTGCCGCGCGACGCCGCTGGAAAGCTGCTCAAGCGCAAGCTCCGCGAGCGCTACTGGGCCGGCGCCGGCCGGACGATTTGACCGAATCGGTTTCCTTCGACCGGGCCGCCGACTACTACGACCGCACGCGCGCGGTCGCCGACACCGTCATGGCGCAGCTGATCCCGCTGCTCGTGGCCGAGATTCCTCCAGGTGAACCGTGCCTCGAGATCGGGATCGGGACCGGGCGCATCGCTCTCCCTCTGGTCGACGAAGACGTGCGCGTCGCCGGCGTCGACATCTCGGGCGAGATGCTGCGGAGGCTGATCGCCAAAAGGCGCGGTCCGTCGCCGCAGGTCGCGATCGCCGACGCGACGCGACTGCCATTCCGCGACGCGACGTTCGGCTCGGCGATCGCCTCCCACGTCCTGCATCTGATCCCACGATGGAAGGACGCGGTGGAAGAGGTCAGGAGGGTGGTGCGGCCCGGCGGTGTCTTCCTGGTGTCCCGGGGTGGGCGCGACCGGCCCGCCTGGCTGGAGTCGATAACGCGTCACTTCTTTCGCCAAGCGGGCGACCCCCCGTGGCCGCCCGGCGCCGCCACGATCGACGTCGTCGACAGCCACATGCGAGAACTGCGCGCCGACGTTAAACCGTTGCCCGACCTCGGCATCGCAACCGAGGTCAGCGTCGAGAAGGTGATAGGCAACATGGAGGCCGGCTACTGGTCGGCCTGCTGGAACATCGCTCCCGTGATGCGCGCGAAGGCCGCGGCCGCGACGCGGGAGTGGGCGAGGCGGGAATTTGGCGACCTCAGCGCTTCACGCCACACGGTCTGGGAATCGTCGACGTGGCACGCGTACCGGTTACCCGAGTAGCGGAAGCACGAACTCCAGCGACCGGCTGATCCAGCCGAGCGGACGCACGTCCGGCGCCGGCAGGCGCGTCTCCTGCTCGAGGGTGTGCCAACCGCGATAGCCCGCTAAGCGCAAGGCCTCGATGACCCTCGCTACGTCCGCGCCACCTTCGCCGACCGGCCTGTACAGGTTGCGGGTCACCGCGTCGTCGAAGTCGATCGAGCGCTCGCGCACGCGACGCGCGATGTCGAGGTCGACATCGTTGATGTGCACGTGCTGGATCCTCCCGGCCGCAAGCTCGATGACCTCGACAGGATCGGCGCCCGAGATCACGAGGTGGGCGATGTCCACGCACACGCCCGCCTCGGAGCCGACCAGCAGCCGCTCGATCTCCTCCGGGCCTTCGATCGTACTGCCAAATCGCGGCTGCACCGCCAGGCGGAGCTTGTGCCTGGCGCACACGTGCTCGACCGAGCCGATCGAGTGCAGCAGGTGCGCCCACTCCGAGTGCGAGAGGGCCTGGCGCTGCGCGCCTGGGGTGCGCTCTGGGATCACGGCCAGGACGAGGGTGCCGGCGTCGATCGCCGCCAGCCAGTGCGCGTGGCCGTCGATGTGGGCGAGTTCGGGGCCGCGAATCTCGTGGTGGTGAAGGACGGCGTGAACCTGGCCGGCGACGACCTGCAGGCGATGCCGGCGGAGCAGTGGCCTGGCCTGGTCGCTTCGGTCGGGCAGAAATCCCAGCGGGCCCGCTGTGATCGCCCCCTCTCCCACCGCGGCGGCCTCGGAGAGGACACGCTCGGCGTCGATCTGGTGTCCCCAACCCGGCCGCTCGCTGATGCCCCAGCATGCTGGGGAAAGGGCAAGCCGATGCGTGGAGCGCACCCGACGCCCGCGCAGCGCTCCAATCCCCAGCATGGTCCTGCTCATCAATCCGCAGAGATTAACCTTCTGATCAACGGATGCCGGCAAGCGACCTGGAGCGCGAGCTGCGCCAGGCCACGCTGGACGACGCTGCCCTCGTCGCCGACCTGGAATCGATGCGCGATCCACTGGAGCCCCGCGACCCGGTGCAGCTGCGTTACTGGTGGCAGATGAGCGACGAGCTGGAGCGCACGATGCGCCGAGTGCTGGTGCGTGAAGGGTCCGCGATCGCCTACATCGGCGTGTCGCACGAAATGTGGTCGGACAGCGAGAGGCGTTTTGGGGTGATCAGGCCGCTCCTTCGGTACGAAGAATGGACCGACGACGACTTCGCACGTCTTGTTGATATCGGCGCGGGCTGGCTGAGGAGCGAAGGCGCCGAGGCTGCGGTGGCGAGAGTGCGGGAGGACTTTCCGCGCGAGCTCGGCGTCCTCCAGCGGCTTGGCTTTCACGAGGATCGCCGTCTGCGGACATCGGAGCTGGACCTCGTCGCGCATCGCGATCGCATCGTCGCGGCCGCCTTGGAATCTCGCGGGCGGATGCAGGAACGAGGCATCGCGATGCATCCGTTCAGCGACGACGTCGACCCGGAGAGGTATCGAAAGCTTTACGAGACGATGCTCGAGTCAGGCCATGACGTGCCGCACTCTGTGCCCGAACATGACATGACGCTCGACGAGTGGCGGCGCTACTGGTTCGACAATCCCACGATCCGCCAGGATCGCTTCTGGATCGCTCGCGAGGGCGATGACATCGTCGGCTGCTCCGTGCTCGACTGTCCGGTCGTGCGCGGGGTTCCCTGGACCGGGTACACGGGAACGCGGCGCAGGGTCCGCGGTCGTGGCATCGCCCGAGCGCTGAAGTATCAATCGATGGCGCAGGCGATCGAGGTCGGCTACAAGCGGGTTCGCACCACCAACGACGCGGAGAACCCGGCGATCCTTCGGATCAACCACGAGATGGGCTACCGGCTCGTCGCGCCGATCATCGAGCTGCACTCCGCGCTGTGAGCGCCGAGCCCTACGGGCTGCGCGTCCTGCCCGACGTCTACAAGGAATGGGCCGCCAGCGGGATGATCGCGAACATCGGCGGCAGCCTGGTCGAGGCGAAACCCGGCTACCTCGTCCTCGCCGCCGACATGACCGCCGAGCGGCACGGCTTTCCCACCTCGCGAGGCCCGATCGTGCACGGCGGAGCGATCGCCACGCTCGCCGACGAAGCCCTCGCGACGGTCGCATTCACGCTTGCGGACGAGGGGCAGTCCACGGTCACGGCCGACCTCAAGGTCGACTTTCTGCGACCCGCCAGACCCGGCCGGCTCGTAGCCAGGGCGAGCGTGCGCCATCGCACCAGGCGGCTCGCGTTCTGCGAGGTGAGCGTGGAGCAGGAGGGCGGCGAGATCGTTGCAGAGGCGCGGGCCGTGATCGCTTTCGTGAGGGCCTAAAGCTGGCCTGCGGCCGGCGGCCCAGGCAGCGACACCACCCTCCAGTGGCGGCCGCCATCCGCGGTGGCTTCGAGCACGGCGCGCGATCCGTACGTCCCGATCAGCCACGCGTGCAGGCGGTCGAGTATTCGAATCGAGCCCGGAAGCGGCGCCTGCACATCGACGCCCGCCGTTGTGGACCACGTCTCGCCTCCGTCCGCGGTGACGGCCTCCCGGCCCGGCCCGACCCACCACCAGTCGGCCGAGTCGAGGTAGCCGAGCGCCCCACCGGTCGACGGAACCGACGTGGTGCTCCATGTCGCGCCGTTGTTGAACGAGGTGAGCTGCGTCTGGTTGGGCGGAAGCGCCTGCGGGACGGAGGTGGTGACCCCGGACCCCGCCGGCGTGGCGTAGGAATAGGTGACAGGCCTGCCCCCGTCGAATGCTCGCACCGTGAGGGGCGGGAAGTCTCGGATCTTGGCCCCCTGTCCTTTGCGGCCCTGAAGCGTCGGGAAGAAGACGACGGTCGCGGTCACGCCACCATCCGACGTCGGCTGCACCGCCACCAGGAAGGTGCCACCGGTCGGCCATCCACCTGGGGGAGCCGGCAAGGGCACGCGCGTCCACGTCTCGCCGAAGTCGCCGGTCTTGTACGCGTATGGCCCGTCGTTGGCGCTGCTCAGCCAACCCGTCGTGAAGTACGTGAAGCCGGCCTCGAACACCTGGTCTGGCGATGAGGCGGGAACGCCGAGGTCTTGCCAGGTCCTGCCGCCGTCGTCCGTCCGGTACAGGTACGCGGGAAGCGGAAACTCCACAGAGGTTCCGCTGATCAGGACCCAGCCGTAGTAGGCGTCGATGAACGACCACGAAAGCACCGAGCCCTTCGCGTCCGGCACAGGAAGGCTCATCCACGTCTGGCCGCCGTCGATGGTGCGATCGAGCCGCGCCGTCGTCCCGATCAACCCAGAGACCCCGACGGCGGCATCGAAGAACTTGAGGTAGTGGGCGCGGCCCGCATCGACGCCGCTCAGCTGGCGCGTCCACGTCGCGCCGCCGTCGTCGGTGTGGAGGATGGCGTATCCACCCGAGTCGTAATCGGCCACCACCCATCCGGTCGAGGGGTCGACGAAGTCGATGGCGGAGATGCGATACGAGGCTCCGGGCGCGGCGCCGATCGGGGTGTGGTGCAGGGACGGCACCATATGCGGGTCGAGGTATTGAATCGTCACGCCGAGGACCGCGATCATCGAGACGCCGATCAGCGCGACACCACGCACGACACGGGGCAGCCCAGATCCGCTGAACTCCGATTCGAGCTCGCCCGCCGTCACGCCGCGTCGCGCCCAGTCCTCGTCCACGTGCCGCGACTAGATTGTGAATCGATGATCAGCGTTGTGCGACGGGCCGTCGGCGATGACGCCGCCGCGATCGCGCGCGTCCACGTGGAGACGTGGCGCACCGCCTACCGCGGGCTGCTCCCCGATGACTACCTCGCGTCCCTGGACGAGGCCGGCTACGAGGAGCGGTGGAAGCGGACGTTGACCGACGGAGCCGGTCGCGTGTACGTGGCCGAGGACCGAAGGGAGATCGTCGGCTTCGCGTCGGGCGGACCGGAGCGGGCGGGCGAGGACGGATTCACGGGCGAGCTGTACGCGATATACGTCCTGGAGGAAGCGCAGGGACGAGGGCATGGACGGCGCCTGGTTCAGGCGGTCGCGCACGGACTGCGCGAGATGAAGCTCCCGAACATGATCGTCTGGGTGCTGCGCGACAACCACGCCGCGCGTCATTTCTATGAGCGCCTCGGCGGCCTGTACGTGCGGAGCCAGCCGATCACCATCGGCTCGGCGCTGCTGCAGGAAGTTTCTTACGGCTGGGAATCGCTCGACGACATTCGCTATTGAGGCGGAGGCAGAGGCGCCTGCGTGAAGTCAAAACAGTCCTCCATCGCGTCGGAGGCCTGCGTGCGCGAGTTGAGCGAGGGCAGACCGAAGTTGTTCTCGCAGAACTTGATGAGGCTGACGTGCGAGTGCTGCGCCTTCGAGATGTATCCCTTGCGCGCGTAGGGGCTGAGCACCAGGCAGCCGACCCGACCTCCGAACCGGAATTGCGTCCCGTCCGACCACTTCTCGACCTCGGGAGGCGTGACGTGGTCCCACCACCCGCCCCAGTCGTCCCAGATGATGAAGATCGCGACCTCCGGCCACAGACCCGCAGCCACGACCGCGTGGACCTGGCCCACGGTCCACTGGCTGCCCTTGCTGACGTCACCCATGTTGGCCGCGCGCTGGGTCGCGGTGTCCGCGGGGTGCTCGCTCTCGACCTCGTCGGAGTAGAGCCAGGAAACGGTGGGCAGTTTGCCGGCCGACGCATCGGCTGCGAACTGCTGCCAGGTCTTCCTCTTGCCGGCCGTGTACTTGATGAACTCGAATGCGTAGCCGTTGTAGTTGCCCCAGGAGAGGCCGGCGGTATCGAGCATTGAGGGCAGCGAGGGCTGATCGACGAGCGGAGGGCCAGGATGCTTGCGGTAGTTGGTGGACGGATTGTCGATCAGCCCGGCGGAGTCGGCCATGATCACCATCAGGTGGTTCGGCGTCGAGGGACCGGCCACGTCGGTGAAGTAGTTGTCGCACAGGGTGAACTGGTCCGCGAAGCCCCAGTAGTGCGGGATGTCGCTCTGCGGAAACGCGACACGCGGCGCGGTCCCGTCCCGCGTCAACCATGCAGCGTGGCGATGGTCGGGGTCGTGCGGCGGAGGATTCGGACTCGCCGGAAGCGTCACGCCATTTCCACCTGGATAGGCGCCGAAGTAGTTGTCGTAGCCGTGGTTCTCCTTGACGATGATCACGACGTGCTTGATGGGGCTCGGATTTGCGCTCATGTCCTCTCCACCATCCTCCTTGCGATCCATCCCCATCAGGAATACTGGCAGAGCGATGGCGCTTCACCTTGCGGACGCGACGTGGGAAGTGATTCCGTATTCGCCGCATTCCGCGCACATGCACATGGCGCTCGACGAGGTGCTGCTCGACGAGGTCATCACCGGACGCAGGCCACCCACCATGCGCATGTGGCGATGGACCGAGCGTGCTCTGGTCATCGGCTCGCATCAGTCGGTTATGAACGAGGTCGACACGGTTGCCGCGCAGGAGCTTGGCTTCGTGGTGACGCGGCGCATGAGCGGCGGCGGCACGATGCTGTGCGAGCCGGACCGCACGATCACGTACTCGATGTACCTGCCGGAGTCGATGGTGGCGGGGATCAGCTTTCGCAAGTCGTACGCGCTGCTCGACGACTGGGCGGTGCGCGCATTTCGCGAGCTGGAAGTGCCGGCGTCCTATCGCGAGATCAACGACATCATCTCGCCGCGGGGAAAGATCGCGGGGGCGGCTCAAGCGCGGCGTCGCGGATTCGTGCTGCATCACACGACCATCGCGCACACCATGGACGTGGACCTGCTGCCCCGCCTCATTCGCATCGGACGCTCCAACATGTCCGCGCGCGGCGTGCGCAGCGCCGAAAAGGCCGTCTCGCCACTGGCCTGGTTTACCGACCTCCCTTGCGATGAGGTCGCACGAAATATGACTGACTACTTCGCACGAGAGTTCCGAGCACCCCAGGCGCAGCTGTCGGCGCGGGAGACCGACCAGGCGCATCGGCTCGTCACGACGAAATACGCCACCGCGGCGTGGATCAATCGGCTGCCGTAGGCGACGACCTCCATTCCGCGATGAGATCTCCGCTCTGCTCCACGTGCTCCCGGTAGTGCTCCTGCAGCCAGCCGAGGATGTCCTCTGCGCACGTCGGGTACGGGTCCTCGCCATCGGCGTAGACGACCTGCGCCTTGCGCGTGAAGTCGGCGACCGGCATCCGGCGCACGGCGGTCCGCACCGCTGCGTGGAGCTGCGCCATCTCGTCGAGCGACCTGCGCCGCTCGGGCGGTGTCAGTCCCCGCCGCGCGCCCTCCAGCGCCTTTGCCTCGGCGCCGGCGGGATCCTGCGGCCCGATCTGCTGGAAGCGCGCGCGCACGATGCCCTCGAGCACCCGACGGTAGTGCGCGAGCACCCAGTTCACGTGGACCTGGAGGCCGCCGAGCGAGTAGTCGTCCCCCGGCTTCAGGTAGGTCAGCGCGCGGTCGGGGACGCGCTCAAAGGCGTCCTCCCATTCCTTGCGCGCAGCGTCGAAGTCGGCCAGCGCCGCGTCACGATCCATGACCGAGAGGGAATCTAGCTGAAGTAGTTGTGCTTCTGAAGGTAGGCGGCCGCGACCGCGTCCGGGTCCATGTGCTGTGGCCCAGCCTGGTTGTTCATGTCGATGAGGTCGTTGGTCGTCACGCCTGCGCTGACCGCGTTCAGAACCTTCTTCACCTCATCGGTCGCGACGGCCGAGCGGATGATGGGCACGACATTGTCGGCGCTCTCGAGGTGCTTGTCGTCCTGCAGCACCGTCAGGCCGAGCGAGTTGAGGTCGCCATCGCTGCTGAAAACGAGGCCAACCTGGATGCTGTTGTTGGCCAGTGCGGCCCGCGTCAGTGGGCCGTCGGGGTCGAGCGACTTGAAGTCCTTGAAATGAATCCCGTACGTCTGCTCCAGCCCTGGCTTGCAGAACGGCCGGGTGGCGCACTCCGGCGGACCCCCAAGGACGAGCTGGCTGCCGACCGTGGCCAGGTCTGAGAGCTTGGTGGCGTTGTACTTCTGGGCGTTCGCCTTGGTCATCGCAAAGGCGTTCTGGTCCACCGCTGCTGCCGGGTTGAGGGCCTGGAGGTTCAGCGACTGGAGGTGGCCGTTCAGCTTCGCGGCGTTTGCGGCAGCGTCTCCGGTCGCCTCACCGGCGCCCTTGTTGTAGAACTCGAGGTCGGTCGCCGCGTAACCGATATAGAGGTCGATCGACCCCGACTCGATGGCCTTGGACACTACCTCCCGGTTGCCGAGGTTGAGCTTGTACTGGACGGAGTAGCCGTCGTGCTCCAGGGCCTGGCCATAGAGCTCGGCCAGCACGCTGCCTTCTGTGAAGTTGAAGCCGGCGAGGGTGATGCTGCCCTTCGGCGTGCTGCCACCACCGCCGGAGGACGGGCTGCTCCCACAGGCCACCGCGGTCATAGCGAACGCGAGGACGGTGGCGAGGAACGCCGAACGGGCTCTCCAGTTCATCAGACTCTCTCCTTGTCCGGGCGGGTCAGGTATTCGAAACCTCGGCCAGTGCCACATTCTTCCACGCTTCATGCCGTCTTGAAGACGACCTGCTTGGTCGCCGGCACGCTGAGGAGGCGAATGCCCCGAGGCACGAGCAGCCGCTCCAGACCGCTCAGCGCCGCCTCCGTGGCCAACGCCAGCAGGGCCACCAGGACGCCGCCCGCGACCAGCTTCGTGTAGTCCTGCTGGCCGAACCCGTCGATGATGTAACGGCCGAAGCCGCCCCCCGCGATCAAGGCCGCCAGGGTGGCGGTGGCGACGACCTGGACGGCGGATGTCCTGATTCCCGCCATCACGAGCGGCACCGCAAGCGGCAGCTCGACGCGCCAGATCTGGGCCGGCTCGCGGAAGCCCATACCCCTGGCGGCCTCCTTGATGTCAGGGTCCACCTCGCGCATCGCCACGTAGCTGTTGGTCACCATCGGCGGAATCGCCAGGGCGGTGAGGGCAATGATGATCGGCACGTTTCCCAGACCGAAGATCTGAAAGGCAAGCACCAGGAGCGCTATCGACGGGATGGCGCGGCCGACGTTGGAGACGTTCATCGCGAGGGCGCCGAAGCGGCCGAAGTGCCCGAGCACTATTCCAATCGGAAGCGCGATCGCCGCTCCGATCAGGACCGACTCGCCGGAGAGCTCGATGTGCTCGACGAAACGCGTCGGGATACCGTCGGACCCGCTCCAGTGCGCGGGGTTGGTGAGCCAATTAATCACGCTGAGGACGGTATCCATCTACCCGCCTCTCGACCATGGGAGAGCGAGGCGTTGGATCGAAGCAAGGCCGAGGTCCGCGACAAACGCGAGTGCGATCGAAAGCGCCATCCCGACCACCAGCGGCGTGTGAAAGCTCTCGATGAAGCCCTGTAGGATCAGCTGGCCAAGCCCGCCCCAGCCGATGAGCGCAGCGACCGTGACCAGCCCGATCGTCGTGACGGTCGCGATGCGGATTCCGGCGAAGATGGTCGGCAGCGCTAGCGGCAACTCGACCTGAATCAAGCGTGCGAACGGGCGGTAGCCCATGCCGTCGGCAGCGTCGAGAACGTCTTTCGGCACCGCATCGAGCCCGACCATCACGTTTCGCGCAAGGATCAGGACGGCGTAGCCGACGAGCGCGACTTCAGCCGTCACGGCCGTGAGCCCCGTGTAGGGGATCAGGAAAACAAACACGGCGATCGAAGGAACGGTGTAGAAGATGTCGAAGATCGTCAGGATCGAGCTGCGTAGAAGACGGCGCCGCTGCGCCACGACTCCAAGTGGGACGGCGATCGCAAAACCGATGCCGACGGCTACTGCTGTCAGCTCGACGTGCTGCACGAGCGCGCTCGTAACGACCGGGACATGCCGCGACAGCCAGTCCCAGTTGATCCAGGGATCGACGTAGTCGAGGAATAGGCCCGTCGGCATTCGATTACGGTAATCGGAAGTTGATCCAGCTGGAGAATGTGACCAAGCAGTTCGCCGGCGGCTCCAACGCCGTGCTGAACCTGAGCCTTGACATACCTGACGGTGAGACGTGCGTGCTCATCGGCCCATCGGGCTGCGGCAAGACAACTACGCTGCGCATGATCAACCGCCTGATCGACCCCGACTCAGGGCGCATCCTCGTCGACGGCATCGACACCCGCGGCCAGGACCCGGCTGCGCTGCGCCTGAAGATGGGCTACGTCATCCAGTCGGTGGGACTCTTCCCCCACATGAACGTAGGCGACAACGTCGGCACGGTTCCGCGCCTCTGGAAGTGGGACCAGCAGCGGATCCACAAACGTGTCGACGAGCTGCTCGAGCTGGTCGGCCTTGCGCCCAACGAATACCGCAACCGCTATCCGCACCAGCTTTCGGGGGGACAGCGTCAACGTGTTGGTTTCGCGCGCGCGCTCGCGGCCGATCCTCCGATCCTTTTGATGGACGAACCGTTCGGCGCCGTCGACCGCATCACCCGCGAGCGCCTGCAGAACGAGTTCGTCAACATCCAGCGGTCGATGCGCAAGACGGTCGTGTTCGTCACGCATGACATCGAGGAAGCGGTGATCGTCGGCGACCGCCTCTGCATCCTCAAGATGCAGGCCCAGGTCGCTCAGTACGACACCCCAGAGCGCATCCTCGCAAAGCCTGCAAGCGAGTACGTCGTCGAGTTCCTGGGTCCGACCCGCATCGCGTGGCTGGAGTCGCTGCGCCGGACGTCAATTCAAGGAGGCGAGAACGTTGCCGCAGGAGTTTGACGTCGTCTGCCTTGGGGGCGGGGTCGCCGGCGAGGCGATCGCCGGCGGATTGCACGGCAGCGGGCTCTCGCTCGCGGTGGTCGAACGCGAGCTCGTGGGCGGGGAGTGCCCCTACTGGGGCTGCGTTCCCTCCAAGACCCTTTTGCGCTCCGCGGAGACGCTCGAGGAGGCGGGACGCGCGCGCAGGCTGGCCGCCTCGCGCGTGGAGTGGGAGGTCGACTTCCCCAAGGTGTCGACGCGCGTGCTCTGGATGGCGCGCGATCTCGACGATTCGCGCGCAGCCGTCGCGCTGATGAAAACCGGCGCAAAACTCTTCCGCGGCGCCGGAAGCTTGATCGACCTGCGTACCGTCGAGGTGGGCGACCAGCAGCTGGTCGCTCGCAAGGCTGTCGTGATCGCGAACGGTGGCACCGCCTCCATCCCGCCCATCGAGGGCCTGAGCAAGGTCGACTACTGGACCAACCGCCAGGCGGCGGTGCCGCGCGAGCTGCCGGGGCGCCTGGTCGTGCTGGGAGGCGGCGCCATCGGCGTCGAGCTCGCCCAGGCGTTCGCAAGGCTCGGCTCGAAGGTCACGATCGTCGAGGCAGGCCCGCGCCTCCTCCCGATGGAAGAGCCCGAGGCCGCGGCGGCTTTGCAGCCGCATCTCCAGGCGGATGGAATTGACGTGACATTGGCTGATCCATGCGTCGCGGTCGAAAAACACGTCGACGCCGTCGTGCTGCACCTCAGGTCGGGCGCGGTGGTCTCCGGCGGTCGGCTCCTGGTGGCAACGGGCCGGCGCCCGAACTTCGAAGCGTGGA